>CAIPFS010000534.1 GCA_903864375.1 uncultured Verrucomicrobiota bacterium | reverse complement strand
TCTTACGCCATCATTGAGCTCGAACAGGAGAGCTATGGAGTATGGTCACCCAATTCAGTTGAGACAAAGGTCACAAGAAAGGCATCCATTGGTAGGAATGGACTGATTCTTTACGATGTTTCGATCTCTCACAAAGAACCGGAAGATGATCATTTCACAATCGTATCGTCACGCACCACCCGTGTCTGGAAGGACGGAACGTGGTCCACTGATCTCAGCGAGCAGATCACGCCCATCCATGATTTATCTGGCAAGAAACACAGGTTCTCCGACCTGCTCGTGTGTGGTGACCATGTCGTCGGCACTGTGTATTACAGCAACGACACAAGTGTTTATGACCCGAAGACAGGGGGCACACGCTGGAATTTGGAACCCTCAAATGGAACGAGCACAAGAATCTATTCACCCGATGATGTCGGGGGATCTGGTAATTCCGTGGAGGGCTTTAACGACCGTGTTGCCACCAGTCCGGGCGGTGCCATGGCGCTTGTGAGCGGCTCAAATTTCAATGCGGGCATTGCCAAGTGGCGGGCGTGGTTTCCGGTCGGTGGAAATGCCACCCCGCCTATATTCCAGGAGCCGGAACCTCCAGCATCCAAATTCCCTATGAGGGAAACACGGTTCAGGCAATTGAGGACAGCGGCAGCATGGTGGTGAAGAAATCCGAGGCGACGATTCTATCAGAAGGAGGCGCCGAAGTGACTCTCCCGGCTGATGCGCACGCCGCATGGTACCATTGCATTTGCAAAGTAGCGAAAGGTGATGCCGGCGATTCGAGACTCGTGGTTGGCGCGACCAAGATTGATCCGAACGGACCCGACTATGAAAACGGCAGCACCGGACTGTGGATCAAGAACGGTGCTCAGGTGAATGCCGCCCAGCACACCCCTACCATTGGCCGGGTGAAAGCCATCGCCAAGAATGGCGTGATCTTGGGCAAAGGTGCCATCTGGCGCAACGGCCAATCCATCGCCTTGGATACACTCGTGGAACACCAAAAAGTATCCGGCCCAACATCCGCTGCACGCTACACGAACCTGGAAGGCCTCGCCATGAACGGGGAAGGAGCCATCGTCGCCACCGCCGACGACCCGCTCAACTCCGGGGACGGGCACAAGACTCTCATTCTCCTCCTGCCGGTGAAGTTTGATGCCATGAGCGGGCGTATCAACTTCGGCTTCGATCCGCCCATGAAAGGACTTCCAGCCGCCCAACCGCCCGTACCAGATGATGCGCCGGACGAAATGCCATGGGCCAGTGCGGTGCGCGGGCGGGCCACGGAAGCGGAAAATCAGAATGTAAAGTTTGTCCTGCCACAGCCATGGGCGGATAAAACCAAGTTCAAGATAGCTAGCGGTAGCGAGGACCTCAGCCTCACTCCGAACGAATCACCGCTCTCCGCTGCGGAAACCACCCTCACCCTCACCGGATTGAATCCCGCGAACAAGGCCATCGCCACCGCTCAAGTCGAGGCCCAGTTCACCAGCAACTCGCAGAAAATGACCGCCCTCAACGTGATGATCCTGCCGGAGCGCACCGTCTCCCTCGGCATCTACCGGGTCACCGATCCCGGTTCCGCAGGTACCAGCCCCGTTGGCGGTCCGACAAACGATGAGATCCTCAACACCCTCAAAGAGGTTTACATGCAGGCCGGAATCACCTTCCGACTCGATGCCAGTGGAGATAGAAATATCGCATACGATTTGAATCATGATAATAAAATGCAAAGTACTGAGGTTGGATCAATCTTAGATGCTCTTGAGCCGGAGCAGGTGACCATAAAAGTGATCCTAGCAAAGAATAGTGGTCTCTCCTATCCGAACGACCCCACCCACTACGCTAGAGGTGCTAGTAACAATCAAACAATTTCCAGAAGCTTTGGGATCCTGTTTGTGGCTGATTGTGACGCAAGCGACGTAGATGTCAGCGTTGCCGCCGCCCACGAGGTTGGTCATGTCCTTGATTGCACAGTGAGGAATCCAGATATCGGTGATCACGATCCCGGACCCTTTCCTATAGCCCTGGGTGCGGATGGCTTAATGAAATCTGGTGATCCGAATAACGGG
>CAIPFS010000533.1 GCA_903864375.1 uncultured Verrucomicrobiota bacterium | reverse complement strand
CGCGCTCGGCGGGAAGCCCCAACAGATTTGGGAGTTTGTGCAGACTTCGAAACCGCTGCTGGCGGCGGCTGAGGCCGCCCTGGACGGGGCAACTCCGGGCGAACGGATACAACCGGTCAGCCTATTACAGGGCCATGCTCGGGTCCTCGCTTCGACGTTGGCCAATGCGAGCAAGGATCTCTCGGCAGCCCGGGACCGGACCGACAGCCTGATCTCTCGCGATGTCGCCGCCGCGCAAGCGGCCCTCGACGGGATGATGAATGATCTCCAGACACGACTGCGCGATACCAAATCCCGACTGGCTCAATCTCATTCCGCAAGAGTCTCCATTGAAGTGGGTGCTTCGCTCCTGAATCCCTTTGCACCGGGGGCAAGCCCCATTGCATCCGAGTGGCTTTTGGAGAAACTTGGATTACAGGAGGAGATGATTGATTTGGAGCACCAGATCAGCAACCTGGACGAGCGGATGATGCAGTTCCAACAAATTAAGGTCGCTGTCGAAGGGCTTCGAACCGGTTTCATCGTCCTCTCGGACAAGTTGGAGTTTATGAAAATCCGGGTGGACTTTATTGCCGACGGAGTCGCGGTATTTCTCGATAACCTGGGTTACGCCATGAAACGTCCGGCAGCGCGGCTTTATCTGCAAACGGCGAGGCTACAACTGGAAGATCTGGTGGCTGTTTAGCAGATTCAGACCCGTACACCTTCGAACGAGTAAAACACAAAGGAACTGACCAATGATTACCGGATTTTACCTATTCGACAGCACCTGGGGCACCACGTATCTGCAGGAGGATCCCAAGAAGGGCAAACAGCCAGGGATTTACATTTCCACGACAGATCGGGATTACAATGATCTCCGCAGAAGCCTCCACAAAAAATTTGGACACAACGATGTTGATGAATTCCTGGAGAAGCTTTGGCAACTATCGGAATTCAATAATGACATCAACATCCTGAAACAGGGACGATTTGAATTCGTGTTATTGACGATCGACCGGAGAGACCTGCGAATTAGAACCATTTGATGCTTATGCCTGTGGTCCGGCCCCTTCGACCGCGATGCCCCTCTTGAATTTCTCCCAAGCAGATAGGCACTGCCCAATACGTCGGGTGGAGGTTGCATAGACCTGATCAGCGCGAAACTTTTGCCGGCACGGCTAATTCAACTGTTTCAGAAGACAGTCAATAACTGAAACAACGGCATTCTTGATTTCAGCCATTTTCGGGTGCCGCTCCAGCCTTGATGATGCCTCCAGCGTCTGCAGGATCCTGCCGACGCTGGAGGGTTGGACGCCAGCTCCCCGGGATCCTGGAGGTCTCGTCCGGCCAGGATTTCCGTGTCATCGGCAAACAACAGGATGGTATTTTGGCTCGTGCCTTCGGCCCGTTCATTTGAGTTCCCACCCTCCCTGGGCCGCTGGGACCATCCTCCCGATCAGCTCATCCGCATCGGCATGATCACGTAGAGGAAAGGGGCGCTGGTCTTCACCACGCCCGGACTCAATTCGTCAATCAGTTCGAAATAGATTTCGTCTGTTTCCAACGCCTTCAGCGGGTCCATCAGGTAGATGGGATTGAACGCGATCGCGAAGTCCTTGCCCTTGTAGTTGAAGGTCAGGATTTCACGGGCTTCACCCACTTCCGGGGTATTGGCGGTGATGGCCAGTTGATTCCGGCTGAACGTCAATTTGACCGAATTGCTCTTCTCGCTCGTCATCAGCTCCGCCCGCTTCAACGCACTGAGGAATTCCTCGCGCGGCAGCGTCATCCGTTCCAGGCATTCCTTGGGGATGACCTGTGAGTAGTTGGGGTAGTTGCCCTCCACCAGCTTGGAAATGATCAAGGCCCCCGGTACCCCCTCGTTGGCCATGGCAAAGGAGACCTGATTTTCCGAGAACTTGATCTCCACCTGTCCAGCGGTCCCCACCAGCCGGTTGACCTCATTGATGGCCTTGGTCGGAACGATGAAATCCGCCTGGTTCTCCTCCGGAATGTCCGCTTCCTCGTCGGTGAATGCGAGACGCCGGCCGTCAGTGGCCACCAGGGTGGCTTTCTTGTCCTTGAAACTGAAAAAGATGCCGTTCAGGACGTAGCGGTTTTCGTCGTTCGATACAGCGAAGCTCGTCCGTTTCAGCATGGCCCGCAGTTGTTCCTGTCCCAAGGTCACCGCTCGTGATTGCTTGAACGTGGGGATCGGAGGAAAGTCGTCAGCCGACAACCCGTTGATTCGGTAATAGGAGGAACCTGCCTGAAGAGCGCAAACGGCTTTTGCATCCACTTCCAGGTCGATGTCCCCATTGGGAAGCTCGCGGGCGATACCGACCAGTTTACGGACTGGGATCGTGGTGCTTCCCGGGGTATGAACGGTGGCCTCGACCGAACAGGAGATGGTGACGTCCAAATCGGTGGCGGTCAGCTCCAGACGGTTGCCAGACGCCGACAACAGGACGTTCGACAGAATGGGCAGGGTCGTTCGGGTTCCGACCACATTCTGGACCGCTTGAAGACCGTTGAGCAATTGCTCCTTGGCGATGCTGATTTTCATCGAGCCCTAAGTATTGTGGTTTTTCTAGAAAGAGGAAGCCATTAGTAGTGGTTGTGAATAACGTGGTCAATGATCGGTCCACCCCCTTGGAGAGGGCGTTGGGGACACTTCCGTGACGGTGAATGACCGGTGAGCATCCCGGGGTATCCGCTCCGAGGGCGGGTTGTTCCCTGTCATTCGCAAGTTGTTGGTGTTATGCCTTTGCCCGGAAAAGCCCTCTTGGAAGGCCGGCTGTATCCGACCATTGGACACACTGGAGTGGAACAACGAATTTGACGAGCTTGTCGGGGGCCCTTCGATGGTGTGCAGGTTTCCAAACCTGGTGTTCCGCAGGCCCGCCGGGCCGTTGGGCTAACCGGAGCGCGGAGGGATGTGGCACGGCGCTGCCAACTGGAAAGTCAGCGATACGGCAGACAAGAATGTCCGCGTTATGGCGTCAGTCCAGGCGGACTTGACTGCTCGGTGGTTGAAAAACGGCACCGACATTGAAATGACGGACGCTGTCGCTCAGATTCGGGACGGAGGAACGGCATGGCGAACGAACGAATCAATGGGAAGACATCCGTGGGGGACGTTTCTGAAACTGTGGCTGTTGGTCGCAGGGGGGAACCGCCCGTACTGATGCCAACTTTCAAGGTTGCGGAGTCTCCGGCGTCTTTGGCGGGTGAAAACAGCCCGGTTGTGCCACCACCTGCCCCGGGTGGGAACCTTGGTCCGGTCCCGTTCCACCCTTCCGCAGCCGCCTTGCTGGTCGTGGTCGACAATCTCTGGGCGTTGGAGGACTGGCTTGTGCTCACGTGGATTCTGACGATCCCGCTGAGCTTCCTGAGCGTGGCCCTGCCAACCTATTGGATTCAACGCCGACTTCGCCGGGACAGCCGGAGGACGGCCGTGCTCAAGGCCCTGTTCTTTGGAGTGGTTGCTGCGGTGCCAACGTCGGTGACCGGGACACCCATCGGTCTGGCCTTGCTGGCCTGGGCCGGCGTGAGACGGTCATGAACAGGAAAAACCGGTCATTTGGAGAACAGCGGTGTCTGTGCAGCGTCGCGTTTGGGAGAGGGGGTTGATTGAGAGTGAGCCCGGTTAGCCTATCCAGCGGGCGATGAGGAAGGCAGCGGCAGCCGCAAGACCGCCAATAACACTGGTCTGGAGAGCACTGCGAAGGACCGGGACTCCGGTGAACTTCCCTTTGATACCGCCGAAAACGGCCAGGGCGATCAACGTCACCGTCACAGAAAGACGGAGTGCCGCATGGGCGTCCGACAGGAAAAGGTAGGCGCTGAGGGGAATGAGACCACCAATGACGTAGGCCAGGGCGATGGTCAGGGCACTCTTCCAGGCTCGACTCGGGTCGGGAGGTTCAAGTCCCAACTCGAAGCGCATCATGAAATCGACCCAATCCTTGGGACGTTGGCGCAAGGATTCCACGACGGTCGAGCATTCGGTCTCGGTGAGACCGTAGGTCAGGAAGATGTCCCGGACCTCCTGGGCTTCAGCGTCCGGGATGGTGATGATTTCAGCCTCCTCACGGGCTCGCTCGCTGGCGTAATGCTCGGCGTCGCCGCGGGCTGCGAGGTATCCACCCAGACCCATGGCAATGGAACCGGCGGCGATCTCGGCGAACCCCGCGGTCACGATCAATCGGCTTTGGGAGATGGCACCAGTCAATCCGGCGGCCAGCGCAAAAGGGACGGTGAGCCCATCGGACATGCCGATGACCACATCCCGGACGACATCGCCGGCGGTGAAGTGTTTCTCGGTGTGATCGTGCTTCACGACCGAAGCGTAGCAGAAGGCGACGGGATTGTCTGTTCTGGTCGATGGCGACGAGGTGGATGTCGAGACTGCGATGGCCGCCGGCCAGGGTGTGGCGTTTGCCAATCATTTCAGCCAGCCGGGGAATGTCCCTCGCATCGGCCGCGGCAACGGCAACGACACCGTTTCAACATCACGGCTTATAAACCCGGAAGTAACGCTCCGAAGACGTCAAGGGAACGACAATGGGATTGGCATGCCCGCTCGGGGCATTGACCCAGTGGGCCGGGGAGAGGCTTTCGGTGACCTGGAGAACATAGTCCCCGGTGTCCGGTGTCCATTGAAGGGTGGCGGCGTTGGGGGTCAAAGCAGTCAAGGTGAGGAGGGGACCCGCCGGAACGGCAGCAACGGCCCAGAATCCGCCGGTGAGGGAAGTGGAGCCGCCGGTCAGGGCATCACCGGCATCCGACTGACCGATGGTGCCGGAAACGGAGTAGTGGCCATTGGTACTGGTGCCCGCCCCGGCAGCGATCGTGAACCAGGAAACCTGATAATCCAAGGCTCCGGCGGTCCGGGAGAGAAAGGCGACAACGACTACCAGAATCGACCATCTCATGCTGGTGGAGGACATGATTTGGATCAGGGATGGGTTGCGGTTTGAGCCAGGAGGATTTTCTCCAATCGCGCCAGGCGCTGCCTAAGGTCTTCGTTTTCGCGACGGGTTTCCTCCAGCTTTTGGTTCAGGCCCTGAATGGCGGCCAGCGCAACCCCGTCGGCATCGACGGTGGCAATGTGGCGGTCGTCCGGTCCGGTTCCGAAGGCGGCACGGAAATCCTGTGCCATGGGACCGATATGCTCCTCGCCCGGCGCTGTCTTGAAGTTCCATCGGGTGATGGCGAGGCCAACCACCTTCTCGAGGACAGACCGGGGTGAGACGGTTTGAAAGTTTTCCTTGGCATTCCGGTCGCTGATCGGATTGAAGCTTTGAGCCCAAAGAGCCCCGTTGTAATTGAGGTAGGCCACGTTGGCCGATCCATTCCAGAAGTTCAGGGTGGGGGTCGCTGTCGGTTCCACCGAAACGGTCCAGCGGGGCCTTCCGGTTACCCCCAAGGTGATTCGGGCATATTCATCTGGTTGTTCCTGAACCAGATTGAATTGAGGAGTGGTTCCAACGCTGGAGACGTGAAGGGCACCCTGAGGGGAACTGGAACCGATTCCGACGAATCCGTTGGTGGAAATCACGAACCGGATCTGTCCCGCCGTGGCGTCGTAAATATAGTATTTGTTGTCCAGTTGATTAACGACCGCCGACCCGCCGATGCCGACGTGCCAGATCCGGTCCGGGGTAGAATACTCGATTGCGGAATACGCGGCGGCCAGGGTGGACTCCAGCCGGAGACGCGCTTCCGGCGAGGCGATATGGACGGAGGTCTGAGGCGAGGGAGTCCCTATACCGACGCCGCCGGAGGCACGGACGAGGAACTGATTGTCGGCGGTCGTCGTAAAATCGCTCAAGTGATGGTCGGCCCAGACAAAGCTGCCGATATTGGTCGCTGAAGCGTAAAAGCCGCAGGCCATGGAGAAGGGACCCGCCACGGTTGCAGCACCCAGGGCGACTGAATCATTCCCGTCGGCATGGGTCAGATTGCCGATGGCGGTGGCGTAGTTGCCTGTGGCTGTTGAACGAAAGCCGGAGGCGAAGGAATAATCCCCATTGGCCTGTGTTTCCGAACCGAGGGCGACGGCACCTGTGCCTCCAGCAACAGGCATGAAACCGGCGGCAAAAGAATAGTTGCCGGTGGCACGGGCGGATGCGCCGAAGGCAACGGACGATTCACCACTGGCGGCGGAACCTCCTCCGGAAACCGTTGAATATCTTCCATAGGCGGTGCTGCCATATCCCATCGCTGTGGAGTAGTCGCCGGAGGAGGAATTGCCTTGTCCGCCGGTGACGGTTGATGCCCGGCCTGAGGCCAGGTTGCCGAACCCGCCAGCGATCGTGGCATAAGGGCCGGTGGCCCGGTTGGCGAGCCCTCCCCCGACGGTGGTATCCTTCTCGATGGAAGAATTGTTACTTCCACCGCCAATAGTGCTTCCCGGTCCTCCGCTGACATTATACTGCCCGCCAGCAACCACGGAAAAATCGTTGGTGGCCTGATTGGATAACCCCCCCGAGACGGTGGTCCGACTCCCCACCGCGGAGTTCAGGTAACCGCCGCTGACGGTGCTGGCGGCTCCCGCGACTGAGTTGGAGGACCCACCCCCGATGGTGATGTACGGGTCCGAGCCAAAGGAATTGTGGGCGACGACACCGGCGAGACCCGAGGCAACGATGGCGTAAGGAGTGGGAGTGATGTGCTGGCGTGGCTGAAGTGTGGTGAATTCATTCTCGCCGTCACCTCGGACCCCGATCTCGATCCATCGGTCGGCACCATCCAGTCGACCGTTCCCGAAGTCGAGGGAGACGGTGAAGAGCCCATCTTGAACTTCGACCAGGGTGTTGGTCACCGGTGTTCCTGAGGGATTGCCATTGGACCCGGCGTCGAAGAGGGCGAAGCGGAGGGAATAACGGCCATTTGCAGGAAAGCCTCCGACGGTGAGCCGACCCTGATAGCTGAAAGCAGTGCCTTGAGCCCCACAGCGGAAGAAACAGGAGAAGAAGGCAAGTAAGAGAAATAGGCGGCTTTTCATTGGAAAATGGAATTAAGACGGGGGGTCGTTCCGTATTTTCAAATGTGACGCTACCCCGGGCTCTGGTCTGGTCAATGTCCTTCGTTCAATTCACGCAAGGGCAGGGAAAACCTCCAAAATCGAACGTGAATCGAGACCATGAACTGGACAGGCAGACCGGCGGCCATTCGATGTAGCGCAGGTTTTCCGCAGCTGTACCGTAAACCCCAGGCCTGCCGTGCCGTAAGGTGAACCGGAGCGGGTCGGGACGTGGCACGGTGCAGCCTACAAGAACCTCTTTATCGAGGCGCCTTTGAAGCGGGAGAAGTGATGAACCCCGCAGGAAATGGGGACTTGCAGGAAGGCGTCCCTCGTAGGATGTCCCTCCTTCGGAGTGACTTACGTCCAGCGACACGTCCCGCCCCTTCGCTACGGCTCGGTGGCTGGTTCATGGAGCCCGCCCTGTTCAGGCACTTGCGTCCGGGCCTTCTCTCACTAACTCTCCCGGGGTCTTGATCCGCCGCCGCCTCCAGTGTTGGTTGTTTGCGCTCGGGTGCTGGCCCCTCGCCGTCGCACTTGGGTCGGACCTGTTTGAAGCGGGCTTCCTCGGGCACTCCTTCCCGTTGACCCTGGAGTCGGGAAATCGGCAGGAGTACCTTGGGCCTCTTTATTACCGTCAGGAAAGCGGAGACAGCGTTCTCTGGTCCATGCCCCCGTTCTTCACCTGGTACGGGAATCCTTCTTTAGAGGAGGTGGAGTACGAGTCACTCTATCCACTGCTGACCTACCGCCGATTTGGGACCGAATCCCGTTGGCAGTTTCTCCAGCTCTTCAGCTTTGGGGGGGCTTCAACGGTGGATGGCGAGGTGAAATCGAAGGCCAATATCTGGCCGCTGTTCTTTTACCAGAATTCCAGCCAGCCGACCAACAGCTACTTCTGGCTCCTGCCCTTCTATGGTCGGGTCCAAAATCATCTCTTTCGGGATGAACTCCGTACCGTGGCCTTTCCGTTCTATCTCTGGTCAAGGAAGGGGGAGGTTGAAACCGACAATTACCTCTTTCCCTTCTTCCATCTGCGCCACGGTGGTTCGGTGAATGGGTGGCAATTATTTCCGTTGGTGGGTCGGGAATACAAATTCCCCACCACCCGCACCAATGTTGCCGACGAGGTGGAAGTGGTTCCAGGCTACAACCGTTCGTTCGTGTTATGGCCGTTTTTTACCACCGACGACAACAATCTGGGAACGACGAACGTGGAGCGGTTGCGGATATCGTTTCCGTTTTACTCCATCCAGCGGTCGCCGGCCCGGGACAACACCACCCTCCTCTGGCCCTTCTTTACCTATACGGACGATCGCGAAAAGGGATTCCATGAATGGGGGATGCCCTATCCATTCATCGGATGGGCCCGGGGCCCGGGGAAGCACGCCAACCGCTTCTGGCCCATCTGGGGCAAGGCCACCAACAGCATCCAGCAAAGCGATTTTGTTTTGTGGCCGGTCTATACCCATAACCGCGTCCATACACCCGCACTGGACCGGGAGCGGACCCGGTCTCTGTTCTTTGCCTATTCCGACAGCCGGGTGGCGGATCCCCAGACGGGGATATCCACCCGTCGGGTGGCACTGTGGCCGTTCTTCACCTGGCAACGGGATTTGAGTGGTCGAATCCGGCTGAACGCCTTGTCGATTGTGGAACCGCTGGTGCCCAACAATAAGTCGGTGGAACGGTCCTGGGCACCGCTCTGGTCGATTTACCGGCGGGAGGTCAATCCCAAGACATCCGCTTCGAGTGACTCGCTCCTCTGGAACCTCTGGAGGCGGGATGTCAATCCGGCAGAGCGCCGGACCTCCCTGTTGTTCGGTCTGGTCCGAACCCGCCAGGATGCCTCGGGACGCCATTGGCGGTGGTTTGGATTCCCCTTTGATCGCGCCAGCCATGAACCTGCCAAAACGCCGTAACGCATTTCTCCGAAGGAGGGAAATCCAACGGAGGGACGCGCTCCTGCAAGTCCGTGGTTACTGCGGGGATCATGACCACTCCCGGCCGAAAGGCGCCTTCGGATGGCGCGTTCTGCCCAGACCCGGGTGGTCCAAATCACGACCGGAAGGTGATTCAGCTCGCTGTGTCCTGAATGGAGCCAACCCACGTGACGGGTACCCAGTAGGTGGTAGTGATGAGTCGCAAGGCCTTGGTAGGGCAAGCCTCCCGGCGGGCCGCGGCGGTCCGGATCGCCGCCAAAGCCACCTACAGCCCAATGCTATCTCATCGCTGTTTTCCGCCTTACCCGCAGTCGGCTCAATGGCATCCTCGACACCGAGGTTTCCTTCCAACGGGAAAGGTGATGATCCCGGCAATGATTTGGGACTTGCAGGAGCGCGTCCCTCCGTTGGACGGCTCGGGAGCCTCGCTGAAGTTGCTCTGACTCAATTGGTTTCATCGGGACACTGGAAAACCCTAATGGATTGAGCGATGTCCGCCACCCGACCTGAAATGGATACCGAACTGGCCGCCTGGCTCGAAGGGCAGCCGGTCTTTTTCGTCTCAACAGCCCCATTGTCCGCGTCGGGGCATGTGAACTGTTCTCCCAAGGGAGGCTCATGCCTGAAGGTGCTTGGACCAAGAAAGGTGGTGTACCAGGAGGCGACGGGCAGCGGCGTGGAAACCATCGCGCACCTCCGGGAAAACGGCCGCATCGTTCTGATGTTCTGCGCTTTTGAGGGAGACCCCAAGATTGTCCGGCTCCATGGTCGTGGCGAGGT
>CAIPFS010000532.1 GCA_903864375.1 uncultured Verrucomicrobiota bacterium | reverse complement strand
TTTTGTCGAAGTCAACCCGGTTCCCGTCACCTCCGAATTGCTCAAGCGGGGCCAGGACCGCTATCTCGTTTTCTGCCAGCCGTGTCACGGGGCACAGGCGGATGGAAATGGCATCACCAAGAAGTTGGGGATGTCCACCGTCGCCAATCTTCATGATCCGCGGATCATCAAGATGAACGACGGGGAAATCTTCAACACCATCACCTACGGGAAAAACACGATGATGGGTTATGGAGGCAATGTTCCGGTGCCCGATCGCTGGGCGATCATTGCCTATCTTCGGGCCGTTCAGCTCAGCCGATTGGGGAGCAAAGACGACGTGCCCGCGCCCGTTCTAGAAAAATTGAAATAAACGGCCATGAACCTGACCTCTTTTATCAAACGTTGTTTGGTGCTGCTGGCCTGCACCGGTTTCCTCAGCCTGGCACTGGTCAAAGGCCATGCGGCGGAAGCCCATGGGACACCCGCCGTCAGTGCCGCGCCCAGCCACGAAGTGGTGGCAGCCGGTCACGAGTCGGAGGAGCCTACCGTTGAGCCCACCTTGGTGGCGCAGTTTGGGTACAGTTACCTCACGGCCTACATGTTCTGCCTGAGCTTGTGCCTGGGTGCCCTGTTCTACCTGCTCATTCACCATCTTTTCGACGCCGCCTGGAGTGTTCCGATGCTTCGAATCGCTGAGAACATGGCGTGCCTCTTTTATCCGTGGATGCTCATCTTGTTGCTCCCCATCCTCCTCTTGCAGAAGTCCATTTATCCCTGGTTGAGCATTGATCCAGATTTGGACCATGCACTGCACGTCAAGCGCATCCTGTTCAATCCCTATTCGTTCAACATCCTGCTGGCCGTGATCTTCCTCTTCTGGGGCTGGATGGCTCACTCGTTCCGGCGGTACTCGCTGAACCAGGACAAGGATGGCAAGGCGATTTGGACTCAGAAAGCCCGGTTTCTGGCTGCGTGGGGCATCTATGCCTTCGCGGTGACCCTGACGCTGGCTTGTTTCCTGTTGATGAAGTCCCTGATGCATCAGTTCTTCAGCACGATGTACGGCGTTTATTACTTCGCCGGCAGCTTCTGGGTGACCCTGGCGACGATTTACGCCATCGCCCGATGGCTTCAAACGCGCGAACTGAAAGGGATTGTCTCCAAGCGGCATATTCACGATTCAGGGGTGCTGTTCTTTGCCTTCACCGTGTTTTACGCCTACATCCATTTCTCGCAGTACTTCCTGATCTGGAACGCCTCCATCCCTGAGGAAACCTTCTGGTACGTGAAGCGCGAGCAGGGAAGCTGGTGGGACGTAGGTCTCCTGATTCTTTTCGGTCACTTCTTTGTTCCGTTCCTGCTGCTGCTCCGGATTGATGCCAAGCAGAGCCTCCTGGTCATGGGACCGACTGTGATTTGGGCTTGGCTGATGCACTACGTGGACATGACCTTCAACGTGATGCCGGTCCTTTATCCCCAGGGCCTCCACGTGACGTTGTTTGACCCCCTCTGTTGGTTTGGTCTGTCGGCATTTCTCGCCACGCTCTGGTGGAAGAACTTCCGGGCACATCCGGCGTTCCCGCAACGCCATCCGCGTCTCAAGGAGGCGCTCACTCATCATGACGTTCCTGAACCGGGTGCGGCTCCCGCCTCCCACTAGTTCATCCTTTTGAAGTGTCTATGAACGACCGTGCTCAACGCTCCGACTCTGTGATCGGCACCCTGACAGTGGTGGCCGGGGGTCTTGGTTCCCTGCTGGTGATCGGCCTGCTGGCTCTGTATCTGGTTCGCTCCGGTCAACCGCAGCCTGTTTCCACTGCTCGCGCCGAGGAGCGAAAAAAACTCTGGACCGAGCTTCAGGCGCAGAACGCCGATGTGCTGAACCACTATGCCATTCTGAAGGCGGACAACGGTGTCTATCGACTGCCCGTCGGAAAGGCCATGGAGGTTTACGCCACGGAATCGCACGAAGGCAATGCCGCCGGTCGGGCCCGGTTGCTCAAGCGCCTCGAGAATTCCACCAAGGCAGTGACTTACGAATAGGTCTCGGATGTCCTCTGGAACCACAGCCTCCGTTCGTGGAGAACCGTACGAAGTTCGGTCGGGCGGTCCCGTGCTTTTCCTGCTGGCCAGCGGCCTCCTCTGGCTGTTGGTCGGCTTGACCCTGACCTTGTTGACGGGCATCAAGCTTCAGTTCCCAGCTTTTGGTTCCGAATTCGCCTTTCTGTCCTACGGACGCCTCCAATCAGCGGCCGGTTGTGCCCTGGTTTACGGTTTTGCCGCCCAGGTGGGATTGGGGCTGAGTCTCTGGCTGCTCGCTCGTTTGGGCGGCCGCGCCCTGCCCGGCGGGGGATTGGCCGGTATTGCCGCCGCCAGTTGGAATGTGGCCCTCAGCATTGGCATTCCCGGAATCGTGGCAGGGCAGGGAACCGGTCTCCGGTGGCTGGAGCTTCCCAGGGAATCGGTTCCCTTGTTGTTCCTTTCCTATCTGGTCCTCGCCATCTTGGGGGCCCGGCTTCTTTTCCAACGCTCGACTTCCCGTATCTCTACCGGTCAGGCCTATATCCTGGTCGCCTTGTTTTGGTTTCCGTGGATATTCAGCACCGCGCAGGTGGCCTTGGTATTCCTTCCGGTTCGCGGCGTGCTGCAGGCCATCATCGCCGGATGGTATGCCCAGGCATTGTTTCTCGGCTGGCTCAGCTCTCTGGCCTTGGGCGTCCTCTACGTATTGCTGCCGGAACTTTCGGGACGGGTCTCCCCTTATTCACGACATGCCGGTTTTGGATTCTGGAGTTGGCTGGTGCTTACAGGATGGACGTCCGGAAGTGCCTTGGTGGGTGGTCCTGTGCCCGCCTGGATACCTACCCTGGCAGTGGCTTCCGGAGTTCTGCTCTTGATTCCCACGGTGCTGATTAGTTTGAGCCTTCACTCGGGTTCCCGGCTACGGGCGCTCTTTTCCTCACCGGCGCTATTCCTGGCAACTGTCAGTGGAATCTCCTTCACCGTCTGGGGGGTGCTAACGGCGCTGACCAGCTTCCGCTGCGCCCGCGAGGTGCTACAATTCACGCAGTTTTTCGTTGGGTTGAACCAGTTGGGGCTGTTTGGCTTCGTGGCCTTCGCATTCTTTGCGGGCATCTACGTTGCGGTGCCGCGGTTGTTGGGGGTGAAGTGGAAGTATCCGATTCTTTCCGTCCTTCATGTGGCCGGTTCGGTTGCGGGAGTCGGTTTGGCCGTGGCCTCCCTGTTGCTTGGAGGCTGGCTGCAGGGATGGGCGCTGCATGACGGTGTGGATTCCGTGACCGTGGTCCGGCATCTGCAACCGTGGCTTTGCCTCAATTTCCTCGGAATCCTCCTGTTCCTCGGTTCCCAATTCGCCCTGTTGCTCCAGTTGCTGGCGGCGGTGGTTTATTTTCTCCTGCCGCTGGGGCAACCGGTCGTGGCCTGGGTCCTCGCCCCGACCTCCACCTCGGGCACCAAATCGTCATGAAACACGGAGCCGTCCTTTTCTGCGGTATCTTGACCGCATTTTCAGCCTCCTGGTGGGGCATGGTCGCCTATCCGCAACGGCAACTTTCTCCGCTCACCACGTATCTGGGCACCAATGACGCCGGGAATACCTACCTGTATCCCAACGCCCGTAGCGGGGAAGCGGTTCAAGGACGGCAGGTTTATCTGTCCCTGGGGTGCGTTGCCTGCCATACCCAACAGGTTCGCCCCGTCGATGGCGGCAATGACATCGCACGTGGTTGGGGCCGCCGCCGCTCGGTCGCACGGGATTACCTCAATGACAGTCCGGTTCAATTGGGTGAAAGCCGCCTCGGACCAGACCTGGCCAATTATGGGGAACGTCTGGGAACAAATGCCTTTCCGCTGGCCCGACTGTTCAATCCCCGCGCTGTGGTGACCAATTCCGTTTGTCAGCCGCTTCCATTTTTGTTTGAGAATCGGGTCATCCGGAGTTCCGGGCCATCCGCTGACGCGCTGGTTCTCAAGGGGGCTTATGCCCCTGGAGCCGGACATGAGGTGGTGCCCACCCTCGCCGCCGTTCAATTGGCGTCCTATTTAAAGAGTCTTCAAACGTCGGTGGAGCTGCCCGAGGCTCCGCTCCCGGTGGTGACGGAGGAAGCGTCCAAATGAAGCTACTTTTCCCCAGGTCACGGCGGTCCCAGGCCGCGGTGGGTGCTGTCAACCTCAGCCTGCTGCTTGGTAGTGCGTCTCTTCTCATCTGGGGCGGCCTCTACGTGGGTGTATACAGCGGGCGGTTCGCCGCCGATGAGTTCAGCGAGATTCCTCATGGCCGTCCGCCAAAGGTGGTCACAGCTGCCGTCGATCCCGCCGCCGAGTCGATCAAGAAGGGGGCAAAGATCTATTCCCAGGTCTGCATCGCCTGTCACCAGGCGGATGGGAATGGAAATCCGGGAGGCGGCATTCCCCCTCTGGCAGGTTCGGACTGGGTTCTGGCCGAAGGCCCCAATCGAATCATCCGCATTGTCCTGCATGGCCTTGAGGGGCCGGTCAAGGTCAATGGAACCACTTGGGGCCAGAATCAAATGCCGCCGCAGGCGAAGTCCGCCGATAACCCGGCCGGCCTGGCGCCCGACGATGTCGCGCTGGTCCTGAGCTATGTGCGAAACGCCTGGGGCAACAAGGCTTCATTGGTGACCACCGAAATGGTGTCGGCTGTGGCTAAAGAGACGGCAACCCAGGTGGGCTACTGGCATCCGGATGATCTCCTGAAATTACCAGCCACCGTGGGTGCCGGAGCACCCGCCGGTGCGCCTCAAACTCCCGAGCAGCTCAAAGCGGCCCTTAAAGCGCTTCCCGTGGATCAATTGGAAGCCTTGTTGAAGGAGATCAAGAAGTAGGCCGGTATTGGGATGCGGTTCCTGCTTAGCGGAGCCGATCACCTCGTGCAGACGTGCTTTCAGGCTGGGAAGGGGTCCTGGGGCCCAAGACTTGGCTCCACCCGGCGGTCCGCTGAAGGTATCAGAGCAATTCCATCTGTCCGGCCTCCACCCTGCGAAAGGCCGTGATGGACAGTTCGGGGTGTCGTCCGGTGATTCCCGCGCGTTTGCAGGCCACGTTGAACCATTGTTCGATACGCTCAGCGACGGGGCCGTCTCCTTTCATCCGGTTTCCAAAACGGGGATCATTCAACTTTCCACCGCGCAGAGACCGTATCTGGTTCATCACTTTATCTTTCCGGTCGGGGAAATGGCGGACCAGCCAGTCCTCAAAAAGCCCGGCCACCGCATGTGGCAATCTCAGGACCACCCGTCCTGCAAATTGGGCCCCGGCGTCGGCGGCTGCGGCAATCAGCTTCGGGATTTCGTGATCATTGATGGCGGGAATGATCGGGGCAATCATGACCCCCGTCGGAATTCCCGCTTCACGAAGTGTCCGGATGGTCTTGAGGCGTGCCAGCGGCGGCGACGTCCGGGGTTCAAGAATGGAACGAAGATCGGAGTCAAGGCTGGTCAGGGAGATGAAGACCACCACTGCGCGATGGTGGGCCAGCTCTTGAAGGAGATCGATGTCGCGGGTCACCAGGCTGTTCTTGGTGACGATACCCACCGGGTTTCGGAAATCAGCGAGAACCTCGAGGCAGGCGCGGGTGATGCGAAGCTTTCGTTCGATCGGTTGATAACAATCCGTGACACCGCTCATGGCGATGACATCCGGTTTCCAGCGGGGCGATCCCAATTCCCGGCGCAGCAACCGGGCAGCATCGTGCTTGACCAGAATGCGGGTTTCAAAATCCAGGCCGGCACTGAAGCCCAGATACTCATGAAAAGGCCGCGCATAGCAGTAAATGCAACCGTGTTCACAGCCCCGGTAGGCATTGAGGCTGTGGGTGAAGCCGATATCAGGGCTGTCGTTGGACGTCAGGATGGTCTGGGTTTGATCGGCGATGAACTGGGTGCGGGGCAGGGGTTCTTCGGAAGGATCCACCTCCGAATCCATATCCGCCTCGCGATGCGTTGAAACAAAGCGGTTTCCCGGCTGCAGCGGAGTGCCGCGGTGTGCGGTCTGAAAGTCTTGGGCCACGGGACACGTGGGATTCCAGAAGGAATGCCCCCTGCAACCGTGGAGGTTTGGCGCGGGTTGGCAACAGTCGATTTCACCGCCCCAACCCACCTTGATTCCTTTGCACCAGGGTCCGTTGATTGGACGATTGATATTTCTCGAGGGTCGGATTTAGGGTGACCGCAACAATCATGTTCGAAACCAAAAGCCAGAAACTGGCCAGTCGCCGCCGGTTCGCCCGCAGAATGGTCAAGGCGACGTTGGGTTCTGGCCTGCTGGCGGCGGCAGCCTTGGGAGTCGGAACCATCGGTTACCACCGGTTCGCCGGATTTGAGTGGGATGACTCGTTTCTGAACGCATCCATGATCCTGACCGGCATGGGGCCGGTGGGTCCCTTGAACACGACCGAGGCCAAGTTGTTCGCCTCCTTTTATGCCCTTTTCAGCGGGCTGATCTTTCTAAGCCTGATGGTGACCCTACTCACGCCGGTGATTCATCGGGTGCTGCACGCCTTCCACATCGACCAACCTGAAATGAAGTAAGCCGGGGACTAATGCAGCATCGGCTCCGGATTTCCCTGGCGGGTCAGTTCGGCTTCGAGGTCGAGGAACCAATCGAGGCGCCGGTCGGTTTCCTCCAGATCAATATGCCGGGCCATGATCAAATAGGAGGCGTAGTGATTCCCTTCGGACTCGACCAGACCGGCATAAAATCGGGAGAGGGCGGGATCGATTGGGGCCAGTGCCTGCGCCAGCAGTTGGAATTTCTCGCAACTCCTCCCTTCGATGAGGGAACAAACCACCAGATGGTCAATGACCTGGCCTTGAATTCCGGGACGAATGGCACGCATGAGGCCCCGAATCCATGGACTCGGCTTTGGCTCGTTCAACGGAATCCCCCGCTCGCGCAAAAGTCCCAGGACCAGCTCGAAATGCTGCAACTCCTCGATGGCAATGGCATTGAGTTCGTGGACCCGGGAATGCAGTTGCCGGAACTTTTCCAGATTGAGGGCCGAGGTGGCCGCCTTGCGCTCAAGGTGGGCATGGTCAACCAGGACCTCCGGCAGATGGGCCAGAATCTTGGGCAGCCAATCGTCGGGAATGGGCGTGCGAAACAGAAGCATGCGGCGGTGAGGCTATCCGGTGAATGGGACGGGCGGCAATGGGAACCGGGTCCTGCGGACGGCCTATGGTCGGAGCCCGGCTCCCCTGTAGTCGCCGGTCGTGAGACGGCGCTGATCGATCGGGAGACTCCATCCCGCATGGGACCGACCGAGATTTCGCTCGCACGTGTCGCCGGTCCTGCGGACGGCCTATGGGCGGAGCCCGTCTTGCACCGTAGCGCAGACATTCGTGTCTGCCGTGTCGCCGACATTCCTGTCGGCTGAGCCGTAGCCCGTCCTCTAGCGTCGCGATTCACCGGCGGCCCGGGCAGGTTTGGAAACCTGCGGAACGGTAACTTCCACGCGTACGGCTCGGGGTCAGGCTGGATATAACCGGGGCTGGATCGCCTGGCGGACGTAGGTTAGACGGCCTGAGTTCTGGAGACGTGCCCATTGGACCCATCACTCCATTGTTCTTTCTCTGTTTTCTCTGATCTCTCTGCGGCTTATCCTCAGACCAGTGAGCGAGAGTCAGACCGCAAAGAGCACCGAGGGCGCAGAGAACCACTTTGTCTCAATGGCGTTCGTTTGAGTCACGCTGGTGGATAAAAAGCTGCTGTTTGGCAGCTGGGAATACCTGCGCGACGTTTTGAGACCATGGTCATGTGGACGGACCAAGTCTCGCCCTACCGAGGTGCCTTTAGAACGGGAGAAGTGATGATCCCTGCAATATTTGGGGACTTGCAGGAGCGCGTCCCTCCGAACACAAATCCCTCCGGATACAAGTTCATCCGGACGTAAGTCCCTCCGATGGAGCGACATCCAACGGAAGGAAACGCCCTTGCTAATTCAATTGGGCCTCGACGTGGGCGGCGATGGTTCGTTTGCTGGCGGCACCGACCACCTGATCTACGACCCGTCCGCCCTTGAAGAGCAGCAGGGTCGGAAGGCTTGCAATTCCATACCGGGCTGTGATTTCGGGATTTTCGTCCACGTTGAGTTTCACCACCCGGGTTCGACCCTGATAATCGCGACCTAATTCCTCAACAGCCGGGGCAATCATCCGGCACGGTCCACACCAGGGCGCCCAAAAATCAACCAGCACCGGCACCGAGGACTCCAGAACATCCTCCTGAAAACAGAGATCATTTGTCGTACGGACGACGGCTTCTTCTTCTTTTACCAACGTAGTCATAACTCCTTCCTTTTTAACACCGACACCCTCGTTCGCCGGTGGACGCGGTCAAGGGGTAACCCTGGAAGCCGCGCTGGGTCGTGGGTCAGGTGTTCGTCCCGGGCAGGTAGTACCGGTTGGTGTATTCCTGGACCATGCGCCAGGTGCTGTACTGCGGGGCGAGGGTGACCATGGAGTGCCGGATCAATTTCAGCCATTGACGCGGAATCCCGTCCGTACCCCGGTCATAGAAGGTCGGGACCACCCGTTCCGTGAGGGTGCGGAACAGGTTCGCACTGTCGACCCGGTCCTGTTCGGCCACATCCGATGGGTGGGAGTCGGCTCCGATGGCAAAACCGTTTTGCTGGTCATAGCCTTCACGCCACCAGCCATCGAGGATGGACAGATTCAGGCAACCGTGCGGAGTGGTCTTCATGCCGCTGGTCCCGGAAGCCTCGAGAGGGCGACGGGGATTGTTCAGCCAGATATCGCAGCCGCTGACCATCTGACGACACACATGGATGTCGTAGTTTTCAATGAAAACCAGATTGCCACTGAGTTCGCTGTATTTGCTGAGATGGATGATTTTCTGGATGAAGGCCTTGCCTTGATCGTCCCGGGGATGCGCCTTGCCGGCGAAAATGAACTGGACCGGACGCCGCTTGTCCTTGACCAGTTTGACGATTTGTTCGAACTGATCGAAGATCAACGGGGCGCGTTTGTAGGTCGCAAAACGGCGGGCAAACCCGATCGTCAGGGCGTCTGGATTCAGAAAGCCGTCGAATTTGATGAAGTCTCCTTGATGAAAGGTGCCGCCCTGAAGCAGGAGCCGCCGGCGGGTGAACTCGATCAGTTCCCGTCGCAGTTGATATTTGAAGGCCCATAACTCCTCATCGGTGAGAACCGACGGGTCGGTGACTCGCTTCCAGAATTCAGGCGTGTTGGCCTCGGTGACGAAGGCGGAGGCGGGATTCCCCAGCTCGCAGAATTTTTGACGCCAGAGACGGCGGGCCGGTCCCTTCATCCATCCGACCAGGTGCACCCCGTTGGTGACGAAGCCAATGGGCACTTCATCCGGCGTTTTCACCCCGTAGAGCTCCTGCCACATTTCGCGGGAAACGGCGCCATGTAATTCGCTGACCCCATTGGCGGCGCGCGAGAATCGGAGGGCCAGGACGGTCATGCAGAAGGGTTCCTCGGTGGCGCCCGATTGAACACGACCCATGTCCATGATTTGTTCGGCGGTCAAACCGAGGTCGGTCTGGAAACGCCCACCGGCGTAGCCCATCAAGCCGGCATTGAAACGGTCATGGCCGGCTTCCACCGGGGTATGCGTGGTGAAAATGCATTCCTTGCGGGTGGCCTCCTTTGCCGCATCCAGACTGGCTCCGGCAGCCAGCTTCTCCCGCATCAATTCAAAGGTAAGAAAAGCCGCATGACCTTCATTCATGTGGAAGGTCGACGGTTGGACACCCAGGGCCCGCAGCAAACGGACTCCGCCCACCCCGAGCAGAATCTCCTGCATGATGCGGGTGGTTGAATCACCGCCGTAGACCCGGTTGGTGAGGTCGCGCAGGGGAAACTCGTTGTCGGGGAGGTTCGAATCGAGGAGGTAGACCGGGCATCGCCCGATGTTCACCCGCCAGGCTTGGAAGCTGACGGAATGCCCGGCGATGGTCACCCGACAGACCACCCGTTCCCCCACTGCATCCACCACCGGTTCGAGGGGGAGATTGTTCGGGTCGAGGAGTGTGTACGATTCGACCTGCCAGTTGTCCTGATTGACCGATTGCTGAAAATATCCCTCCCGATAGAACAGGCTGATGCCGACAAAGCCGATGCCCAGATCGCTGGCCGCCTTGGCGTGGTCACCGGCCAGGGCACCCAATCCACCGGCCGCGATGGGGAGGGTTTCGTGAAAGGCAAATTCCGCAGAAAAATAGGCGACGGGATTGCTGGCCAATGCCGGGGCGTTGGTTGCGCCCCAGGTGTTCTTTTCTTTTAGGTAGCTGTCAAAGCTGGAGACCACCGCCCGCACGCGGGACGCAAAGTCGGGCGATTGCAGCCGCATCCGCAATTCATAGGGTGAAACCTCGCGTAGCACGGCCACCGGATTGTGGTAGAGATTCTGCCAGCCACGGGGTGAAAGGCTTTGGAACAACTCCTGTGCATCCTGGTCCCAACTCCACCAGAGATTTCGGGCAAGCCGATTCAAATCCGAGGTCAACTGGTCCAACTCGGCGGCGGTCAATGGGGTGGTGCTCATGGTGTCTGTTTCTGGAGGGAAAGGAGGTCCGGCGTTTGGGTGTTGTTCGGCTCGGATTGAAGTACCCGGGGGCGGGCGCTTGGTAAACACAAAACCCTTGGGCCATCCCCTGATTGGATGCCAGGGGAACCCGGCTCCCGATCCATCATCGGGGCCGGCCCCGATTTCCCGGAGGCATCCATCCGGCAGCTCGACGTCCCGGTTTTCGCCGTTCTAAGCTCGATCAGTCCCATGAAACGCCTCTTTTTTTTCTGGCTGACGGTGTCGCTCCTCTTCGTGTCGCGGGGTGCTCCGGTTCGATTGTTCGATGGCGTCTCGTTTTCCGGATGGGAGGGAGAGACCAACTCGGTCTGGCGCATCCGGGACGGGGCCATTGTCGGCGGATCGCTGGCGGGCAATGCCCGCAATGAATTCCTGGCCACAACCGTGCATCATCGGAATTTCCGTCTGAAACTCGAGTATCGATTGATCGGGACGGAAGGTTTTGTGAATGGCGGTGTTCAGTTCCGCAGCCGCCGGGTTCTTCAGCCACCCAATGAGGTGTCGGGATATCAGGCCGACATTGGTGCCGGTTTTTCCGGGTGCCTGTACGACGAATCCCGGAGAAATCGGACACTGGCCATGGCTGATACCCGTCTGGTGGCCCAGCTGGAGAAACCCGGCGACTGGAACCGTTACGAGATTGAGGCGGTTGGACGCCAGGTGGTGCTCACCCTGAACGGCCAGCGTACCGCCGTCTGGGTCGAGCGGGACCCAGGTATCGAGCGCGACGGGATCATCGCCCTGCAAATCCATGGTGGCAGCAAGGCGGAGATCGCGTACCGAAATCTGGAGCTGGAGGAACTGCCGGAATCCGAGGTGCCATTGGAGGAGGAGGTCCTTGGCCGCTTCGGCGAGGGGCAACCCGCAGCTCCATGGGCACCGTTTGAAGGCCGAAAGTTTGCGCTCCGCCCGGATGACGTGGTGGCGATGATCGGTCAGGAGAATTTCGTCCGCGATCAAAAGGCGGGCGAACTGGAATCGGTTCTGGCACCGGCCTTCGCCGACCTTCATGCGCGGTTTCGTCCCATGGCGTGGGAAGCCGACACCGTCTATGAACAGTGGCGCGACCTTCATTTTGGTGCCTGGACTCCCCAATTGGAGCGCGCGGGGGCCACCGTGGTGATGGTCCAGTACGGACAAATGGAGGCATTGGACGGCCCATTGCGGCTGCCCGAGTTCATCGCCGCCTATCATCGGTTGCTGGACCAGTTTGCCGCCCGGACCCGGAGGTTGGTGATCATCTCTCCCATGCCGTTTGAACGGCCCCTCGCACCGGATGCCCCAGACCTGACCCTCCGAAATGCCGATCTGGCCGCCTATGTCTCGGCCATCCGGGAGTTGTCGGCCCAACGTGGCGCGGTCTTTGTTGACTTGTTTGAGCCGTTTTCCCACCGCAGCCTGGGTTCTGCACGATGGACGGATGACGGCATTCACCTCCACCCGGAGGGCCTGCGCGAAGCGGCCCGGGAAATTGCCCGCCAATTGGGGGTGGTGGTTTCGGGGAACGGTCCTTCTCCGGGCGTCCGTCAGGCCGTCGTGGAGAAAAACCGGATCTGGTATGACTGCTGGCGTCCAGCCAATTGGTCGTTTGCCTATGGTGACCGGATTTCGCAGGCCTATGGCAAGGGGGTGGAAGGACAGCCGTCGCTTCAGGGAACGCTGGAACAACATCGGGTGGAACTGGACGCAGCGGACGCCCGGATTCAGGCAGCGATTCATGGGGATATCCAGGGGGCGAAAAGCCCAGTGCCAGCCTCGCCACCGCCTTCGGAAGGGGCCGCGCTGAGTCCCGAGGAAGAGGCGGCCACATTTACCGTTGCCGACGGATATTCCATCCAGCTGTTCGCTTCCGAACGCGACGGAGTGGCCAAGCCCACCCAGATTGCCTGGGACGAGCGCGGTCGCCTCTACGTGGCGTGTTCCCCCACCTATCCCCAGACCCGTGCCAGTGTCCCGCCGTCGGACTACATTCTTCGGCTTGAGGATGCAAACCGGGACGGACGGGCCGACCGGGCGGTCCGATACGCGGAGGGTTTGACCATGGTGCAAGGTCTCGAGCCTGGTGACGGGGGCCTGTATGTTTGTGACTTCGATCAAATCGTTCACCTGGAGGACACCGATGGGGATGGCAGGGCTGACCGGCGACGGGTGCTCCTCTCGGGATTCGGGGTGGGCGATACCCACCAGTTGGTCAACTCCATCTGTCATGGGCCCGACGGCAGCCTCTGGTTCACTCAAGGCCTCCACGCGTTTTCACGGGTGGAAACGCCCTGGGGAATTGCGCGACTCGACCGTGCCGGAGTCTGGCGTCTCCGCCCGCGAACGCTTCGCATGGATGGCTTCTTTGGAGGCGGCATGGCGGGTGCCAACTGCTGGGGGGTGGCCTTCGATGATTATGGGCAGGTGTTCCACAAATCAGGGGATCGCCCCCAGGGCTATTGGACCGTCCCAGGGATGGTGCGTGGGGCCGATCCACTGGGCAGTGGCTCTGCCATCTCGGCAGATGTTTCCTACGCCAATTCCCCCGAACAGTACCATTCCGTTGGCCCTCTGTTTGACACGGAAATCAAGTCCACCTCGCTCGACATCGTCGGCACGCAGGGGATGCCGGAGAACATTCAAGGGTGTGCGGTGATCGGTGGCTATTTTGGGGCGGTGGTGGAACTCCACCGATTCTCAGATTCGGGCTCTGGATTTACCACCACCCAGCTTCCCAAATTGGTCCGATCATCGTCCACCTCGTTCCGTCCCGTGGATGTCAGTGTGGGTCCGGACGGGGCCATTTATATAGCGGATTGGTTCAATCCCATCATTGGGCATTATCAAGCCAGTTATGCCGATCCCCGACGGGACAAGACCCACGGTAGGATATGGCGCGTCACCGCCAACGGTCGTCCCCCGGTTCGGATCCCGGATCTGGCATCGATGAATCCTGATGCCTTGCTCGAACAACTGCGCTCACCGGAGCGCTGGGTTCGCAGTCAGGCCCGGCGGCTTCTTTTCGACGGTGTCCGACCAGAGGTGTTGACCGCCGCCGATCGCTGGGTGGCCGGTTTGAACCCGTCGGCACCGGAATACGAACGCTGGTTGCTGGAGGTGACCGGGGTCTTTGAAGCCCACGAATCGCCCCGTCCCAAACTCCTCAATCAGCTGCTTTCGGCAAAGGATTTCCGGGTCCGGGCCTACGGTGCCCGCGTCATCGGGGCCTGGGCCGACCAGCTGCCGGATGCCCTGGAGCGTCTGGACCGCATGGCGCGCGATGTGCACCCCCGCGTTCGCCTGGAGGCCGTGGTGGCCGCCAGTTATTTCCGGAGGCCAGAGGCGATCTCGGCGGTCACCCGGGCCCTTGAATCTCCCCGGGACCCTTTCCTGGACTATGCGATTCGACAAAGTGCCCGGGCCCTTCAATCCCAATGGTCCGCGCCGTTCGCCTCCGGGGCGCTGCGTCTGGACGGCGATCCGGCCCGGCCCGACTATTTACGGGCGTTGATGAAGGATTCGCGGGTGGCGGCCTCGCCGGGTCAGGCGGTTTACGAAATGGCCTGCCTGCCGTGTCATCAGCCGGAGGGAAAAGGGTTGCCGGGGGTGTATCCGCCGCTGGCGGGGAGTGAATGGGTCCAGGGCGACCCAACGCCGTTGGTCCGGATTCTCCTTCACGGGCTCAAGGGCCAGGTTCAGGTGGACGGACACCTGTTTGGAGGCGGGGATGCAGTCCCGATGCCGTCCATGGCCGGGCTGGAAGACGGTCAGATTGCGGCGGTCCTCAGTTATATCCGTCAGTCGTTTGGAAACCATGCCCCGGAAGTGACTGCCGATGCGGTCGACGGAATCCGGAAAGCAACCTCAGGACGAACGGAGCCCTGGACAGCGGAGGAACTGCTGGCGGCCCCCACGGCAAAGTAGCCCGGCAGGCAGTCCCGCGGCCTTCTACTTTCCATCGCCCCGGGTTCGCTGAAAGAAGATCCGACCGCCAACAAAATCGATCAAAACTCCCTCTCGCACCAACAAGTCCATCCCGAGGATACCGAGGAGGGGAGCCAGCGGGCCTGCGGTTTGGGGTTGATTGAATGCCTTCAACGAGGTGACGCCCACATCGGTCTTGTCGATGCGATGGGAGCCCACTTGAAGGCCGGGTACGCTGGTAAATGAGAGGTCGGCGGTTGAACCTTTGAATCCAGAAATCCGTGATCGCAGGGAGTGGACCTTCAGTCCCAGTCCCGCCACCTGGCTCTCGTCCAGAAGCGTGAACGACGCACCCGTATCCACTAACAATCGTGAATTCCCATCTCCCCAGGAAACGGGAACGAGTCCCCACCCTCGGTGCGGCGGAATGAAGGCGACCTCGTCAAACCCACTTGCTTTAAGCGTTGCGGCCATTTGTTCCGCCCGGTCCGTGCTCAGCGGTGAGGCGATGAAGTGGAGGGTACGCCGTCCGCAATCGAGCCAGGCAAGATTGCGCACGAGAAATTCCCAGCCGAGAACCAATTGCGGACGATCGCTGTCACTGGTCCGGCGCTGAATCATCGAACCGACAGGTGCCTCATCCTCATGCGCCTCCATGGCAAACCGGGCAACCACCTCTGCCGGTTGGCCAATAAACTGACAGCGTCCCAACTGAATCGGCTCGAGCTTGACCCGTTCCAGGATGGCGATCGGCCGGCCGGTCACGTCCAGGTTGGTTTGGTCCACATGAACCCGCTCCACGGGATTTCCCACATGTCGCGATTCGATCATGGAGGAGCTGCTTCCCGTATCCACGAACATCACCACGGAGCGACCTCCCAACCTGCCGTGGACAATGAGTCGGGTTTCCAAGCCATGACTGGTTTCATTCAAGTGGGCATTTCCTGCTGTCAACCCCAGTGGGACCGGCTCGAAACCGTACGACCGAAAAAAGGCGGGAACGCCTCCACTGCGGCCTTCCCCCAGGACGGGCGTGGTGCCCAAGGCCATCAGCCCCAGGATTCCGGCGAAAATCCATCTTCGCAGTGGCCGGCAACGGTTCATTCTCGTGTGAAACATTTTGAGATCAAAAGGCTGTTGCGGCAGAGCTCCGGACGAGGGCAGGCCATGGCTCGATTGAACAGCCGCCCGAATCCATCGTCGCTCGGTTGACAATCTGGTGTGAATCCGCGACGTCTACAATCGAACTTTTCGGTAGCCACTCAGAACCTCTTTCCTTTATTACCATGTCCCAATTCGTCGCCGTTGCCTATCCCGACATCGCCAAGGCCAGCGAGGTCCGCCAGACCCTGCTGAAGCTCCAGAACGAATACTTGATCGATTTGGAGGATGCGGTGGTCGTGACCAAGAATGCCGACGGAAAGGTCGAACTGCATCAACCGGTGAACCTGACCGCCGCTGGAGCTGTTTCCGGTGGCTTCTGGGGCGCGCTGATCGGGTTGTTGTTCCTCAACCCCTTGCTGGGGGCTGCCATTGGTGCCGGTTCCGGAGCCATTTCAGGTGCCCTGACCGATGTCGGCATTAACGACGAATTTATCAAGTCGCTCGCCACCCAATTGGAGCCCAACACGTCCGCGTTGTTCGTGTTGATTCGCAAGTTGACCACCGACAAGGTCGTCGAAGAGGTCAAAAAATTCGGAGGGACCATCCTCCAGACCTCCCTCAGCCATGAGGACGAATCCCGGCTTCAGGAAGCCCTCAATCAGGGGAAGTAGCAGGCACTCCGACCCCCATCCCGTCTAGTGTCAGGTTTCCCAAATAGCTTGCAGCTTGTTGCGCCTAAATGCCCCAGGGCGAGGCGCGACGGATTCGCCCGACGGCGAACCAACCGAAAAGGCCGATCATGGCGAGCGCCCATGGGGACGGCTCGGGAACAGCGGTCCCCGAGCTCGTCAGCCGCACGTTGTCGAACACGACCTGATTCCCGACTTGGGAACGTCCGAAATTGGCGAGGGTAATGGTGATGGGCAGACCGGCTGCTGCCGAACCGAGGTCAATCCTGGTCGAGACGGTAACGGTGGAGAAGGCACCGGGTGTCACCGCAACGGTGTTGATGGCATTGGCCACGGCCGTGCTCCCGGCGAAGAGGCTGACGGTATATCCGCCGGCCGGGTAACCAATGAGGGTGCCGACGTCGACTTTTAATTCGTAGGTCAGTCCGGCCTGATAATGCTCTCCCAATGTCTGGCTGATCCAACCGTGTAGGCTCTGGTATCCGGAGGCGAAAGCCACGTTCTGACCGTCAGTCGATCCTGTCAGAAAGTACTGGGTTCCCGAGTAATTACCGGTCCCGGCGTTTCCCGACACCTGCCATCCCGGCACCGGGGTGAGAGTCTTATATTCAAGGGCGGGATTTTGCGATTCGGATGGGGTGAGTGCCCCGTGGTACGGGAGAAGGTTTCCTGCCGTATCAAAATGCGCGGGATCGGTGCCGGTCAAACCCTCAAAACTGGGATTCAAGATGGATATCGCATCCCCCAGGGCGGTGGGATGGAGGGCCACGACCCCGAGAGACAGGCAAAACGAAAGCCCCGGAAATGAAAAATGTTTCATGAAAGTCAGCGAAGGAATCGGACGATTCAGTGCGAGTGCGGGAATATCTGTTGATCGATCAAAGTCATTCCCCATGTCAATGGCCTTTTCAGGGGGCTGACGTTCTTCGGCGGGTTCATGACCCGTTCCGTTGGTCGGTGCACCCAGGGCTTCGGCCACCGTTTAAAGGGTGCTTTTAGCCCGGAATATCCTTAAAAATGACCCTTCGGATTGATCGATCCGCCGATTGTGTTTTTGCGACCGCTCCTCTAGCTTGACGCTCAAGGTGCACTCTTTTGCCTCGCATGGGCAGCCGGTCGATGATCGTCTCCGATTGGAGGCGCTTCTGGAGACGGGGTTGCTGGACACACTGCCTGAGGAGTCGTTTGACCGGTATACCCGACTCGCCCGGCATCTGCTGAAGGCCGATGTCTCGCTCCTGTCGTTGGTGGATGTGGAACGGCAGTTTTTCAAGAGTCAGTCGGGCCTTCCTTCGCCCTACGACCAGCAACGCCAGACCCCGCTCACCCATTCCTTCTGCAAGCTGGTG
>CAIPFS010000531.1 GCA_903864375.1 uncultured Verrucomicrobiota bacterium | reverse complement strand
GAAAATGATTTGAGGTGCACCACCATGAGTTCATCCCTTCCGGTCGGCTTTCTTTCAGGTGTCATCGAAGGATTCTATGGAGCCCCATGGAATCCTGACGAGCGTCAGGACCTGCTCCAGCATCTGGCGGATTCCGGGCTCAATACCTACATGTATGGGCCCAAGGACGATCTGCATCATCGGGCGCTCTGGCGGCAGGTGTACGCCGCCGACGAATCGGCCGGATTCAAAGGATTCATCCGCCAGTGCCATCAAAAACAGATCCACTTTCTGTACGCGCTGGCTCCGGGCCTCGACATCCAATTCTCCGATCCCTCCGAACTCGAACGGCTGAAGGAACGATGTGCCCAACTCCTGACCATGGGGTGTCGGCATATGGCCATCCTCTTTGATGACATCCCGGACAGCCTGAGCGCCGCCGACCGGCTCCGCTGGCATTCTCCGGCCTCCGCCCAGGCTTTCGTGGTCAACGCCCTGTGGAACTGGATTCGTGACCAGGACCCCCAGGCACGCCTGTTCTTATGCCCCACCCCGTATTGCCAGCGCATGGCGCAGGCCGGTTTGGGCGGCCCGGATTACCTTTCCATCCTCGGTCGGGAATTGCATCCGGAGATCGACATTTTCTGGACTGGACCCGAGATCATTTCCCGGGAGATCACCGTTTCCCACATTCGCGAGATCAGCGCCTTGTTCCGGCGCCCGCCCGTCATCTGGGACAACCTGCATGCCAATGATTATGATGGACGGCGTTTCTACTGCGGCCCCTACGCCGGTCGACCCCTGGAGTTGCGTCAGGAAATTCGGGGCATCCTTTCGAACCCCAATTGTGAATATCCCCTCAATTTCGTTCCCCTCCGGACCCTGGGGCGCTTTGTCCATGAGGAGAAGTTGTGGAATGAGCGGAGTGAATTCCTCCAGGCGATGCGGGAGTGGCAGACGAAGTTCGATACCTTCCGGGGAACCATCCCTTTCGATGACCTGATCCGCTTTGCTGATTGCTATTACCTGCCGTACTCCGAGGGCCCGGAGGCGGAACGGCTCTTTGGGCTTGCCCATCGCCTTCTGGGAAGCCACCCCTCGACCTGGGGTGGGTCTGCAGGCGAATTCCTGGATGAAAGCCGTCGCTGGCGGACGTTTTTTGCCCGCTTGACTGAATTGACCCATCGCCCCCTCTATCACGCCCTGTTGCGTCGTATCTGGGACCTGCGGGAGGAAATCGATCCGCTGGCGCGCTATGTGGAATTCAAGAGTCAGCCTGGCCAGGCCGGGCTCCCGTTCCGGTCCGACTATCATCTCCCGGGAACCTACCGCGGAGGGATGATCACGCGACTCCAGACACTCCTGAATCGTCAGCCCGACGGGTCGCTCACAGGCTCATTTCCCCGTCCGTCGACCGGTCCTGAAGCGGGGTGAACGTTGTACGCACTGTCATCGGATTGAAGGGCGGAAAATAAAAAGTGGGGATGGGACGACGTCGGGCTTGAATCCCACCATGACCCCAGCGGAGTTTGGAGGGGTGAAGGCAATGGACCCCGTTTGACATGACCGCTCCCATCATCCGCCCGTATCGGACCGGCGACGGACCGGCCATGTACCAGGTGTGTCTGAAGACAGGGGATTTCGGACGGGATGGGGAACCCTTTTACCCGGACGACCCCGATGCCCTGGGCAGGATCTTCGTGGGTCCCTACCTGGAATTTGAGCCTGACCTGGCGCTGGCCCTTGAGGATGACGCCGGAGTCTGCGGCTACGCCCTCGGGAGCATCGATTCGCGCCGGTTTTATTCCCGTTACGAGGCGGAGTGGCGACCGGGCCTCTGCGCCCGATTCCCGATGCCGACCGGAGATCCTGCACACTGGAGCCGATCTCAAATGGTCCATTCCTGGTATCACCAGCCCGATTACTATTGTCCGGAGCCGTACGCCGATTACCCGGCCCACGTCCACATCGATCTCCTGCCGCGCGCCCAGGGACGGGGCTTTGGACGAAAGATGATGGAGCGCCTCATGGACCTGCTGAAGGCCAGGGGTGCCCCCGGGTTTCATCTGGGTGTCAGCTACCTGAACACTGCAGCCCGGCCGTTTTATCTGCGTCTCGGACTGGTGGATTTGATTCAGGTGGGAACACCTCCCGATGCCTGCATTTATATGGGAAAGCGCTTCCTTCCGTGAGCCCGGATACCGCCGGACATCCCTGGGTTCATTTCCTCCAGCGCCGCCTCCTGCCGCTCATGGCAGCAGTCAGCGACAATGCCTACCTCTCGGCCATACGGGCCGGCATGGTCTCGGTCGTTCCCCTGACCATCATCGGCAGTTTGTTCGCCGTCCTGTCCAATTTCCCCAACGAGCGATGGAACCACTGGATGGCTCCCTACGTTCCGTTGCTTCAAGTGCCGTACACCGCCACCTTCGGTCTGCTGGGACTCTTTGCTTGTTTTGCGATTGCTTATGACCTGGGGACCCGCTTCAAGCAGACCGCCGTCGTCAGTGCCACCTCGGCGGTCGTCGTGTTTCTGATGACCCAGCTGCAACTCAAGGATGCGAGCTTCAACATGGAGGGGCTCGGCTCCCGGGGGCTTTTTACCGGTATTGTCATCGCCCTCATTTGCGTTCGGGTGCAACGATTCTTTGACGAACAGAACCTCGTCATCCGCCTGCCGAAGACAGTGCCACCCGTGGTCTATGAGTCGTTCGTTTCACTCCTGCCGCTGATGTTTCTGGTCATTGTCTTCTGGTTGATCCGCTTTGTTCTCGGGATCGACCTGGATGCGATCCTTCAGACGGTGTTTCACCCGCTGGTTTACGGGTTGAACACGCTTCCTGGCATTCTCCTGTACGCCTTTGTGGTCACCCTGCTCTGGTCCATCGGGATCAATGGGGATAACACCATGGATGCAGTGGTCGCTCCGGTCTTCCTGCGATACCTGGCGGAAAATATAGCCGCCAATGCCCACGGACAGACACTGCCCTACATCACGGCGAACGGCTTTTTTACCACTTTTGTAAATGTGGGTGGAACCGGAGCGACGATCGCCCTGGCCATTGTCCTCCTCAAT
>CAIPFS010000530.1 GCA_903864375.1 uncultured Verrucomicrobiota bacterium | reverse complement strand
GGGAATTTCAGGAATGCAACCCGTTGCGGGTCAGCTCAATCAACATCGCCGGGGTCCGGATGGGCTCGGCCTCCGCATCGGATATCTTAATCGCAAAAGCCTCTTCGACCTCCATCACCAACTCGACGCTGTCCAAGCCCATGAGACATCTCCTGGGCCATCCAGGGGCCCCGTCAAGGGCTAAGACTCGGAGGTCGTCGGATCGATGATGGTCCGCACTTGGACCACCGAATTGGCTGGGAAGCCTCCTTGGAGGGCGTGCTGGCGAACCGTGGCCTCGTCGGGAGCGATATAGACGCAGTAGACCTTGTTGTCGGTAACGTAGCTCTCCAACCACTGGATTTGAGGACCCAGGGTCCGAAGAACGGAACAGGACTTTTGCGAAATGGCCTGCAGCTGGGCGCCGGTCAATTGACCTGCCCCCGGGATCTCCCGCTCAATGATGAATTTTGGCATAAATAACCCTTTCCAACCTTGTTCCGTTTGGTTCGATTGATACAAGACGCCTGCACTCCGTTGCGAGCCGCCGGAGGGGAAATTGGTTGTCCGAAGGCCAAACTGCAATTGGAAACTCCACAATACGAATGGGTTCGCCGAGGTGGGACCTGTCGGTTGAGTTCCGATGCATGGGGTAGGGAATTGCCTCTAAATCGGGAAATCATCGACTCCGGGATTGCACTTGGACGTTCTTCTGCCAAGCCTTACCGAAACCCACCGCATGGAAGCTGACCCATCGACGCATCGTGGTCTCGAAACACCGACTTCCGGACTCGAGGTGCCTATTGGTAGCAAGCCGACGCCCCCGCAACGGCCCAAGGAGAACCCGTGGCTCAATCTGGTGTTCAACGCCGTCCTTCCCGGAATTCTCCTTAGTTTTCTGAGCAAGCCGGAGCGCCTGGGACCGATGAGGGCTCTGTTTGTCGCGGTGAGCCTGCCGGTGGTTTACGGATTATACGACCTTGTCCGTCGGCGTCAGTGGAACATGTTTTCCTGCATCGGGCTTGCCGGAGTTCTGCTCACCGGGGGGATTGAATTCCTCAAGGTCGATCCTTTCTGGTTTGCCGTGAAGGAAGCAGTGGTCCCAATGATTATCGGCCTGGCTATCCCCCTGACGCTGGGAACCAGGATGCCACTGGTCAAAACCTTGCTCTACAATGACCAGGTGCTGAACACGGCACGCATCGAGACCGCTCTGGCGGAACGGAGTAATCTGGCGGCATTTGACTCCCTGTTGCTGCACTCGTCCTGGTGGCTGGCCGCTTCATTCATCATCAGCGGTGGCCTCAATTTTGGTCTCGCCCGTTGGTTGATTACAGCTCCCGCCAACAGCCCGGAACGGATGGAACAATTGGGGCGGCTTCACTGGTGGAACTGGCCGATTATTTTTGTTCCGTCGGTGGGAATGATGATGTGGGTCCTTTTTCGCCTGCTGAAGAACCTGGAGATTTTGACCGGCTTGAAGGGGGACGATCTTTTTCACGCCCAACCGGCAAAGAAGCCGAAGGCTTGATTCCGGGTAATTCCGGCCGCGGCGGTGTCCAGCGGATGCCGTAACGACGGATGAAATCTCCAGGGCGGGCGCGCACAACGATCCGTTTGCGCATGAAGGGGTCGGTGTAACCCAGTTCCATCGCCCGCAGGGCCAGACCGGCAGGATGCCCCCGCCCATACAATTCATCACCCACCACCGGAAGCCCACTGGCCAGCAGATGAAGCCGGATTTGATGGGTGCGACCCGTGGTAGGCCGAGCCTCAATCAGTGACAAAGGTCCCTCCTGTGCCAGGCATTTGAACCAGGTCTCCGCATCTTTGAAGTCCCCGGCCACCACCCGAAAGACGCCCGGTTGATGGGGAATGGGAGCGAAGGAATCGCGCCGGACCCACTCTGTACCGGGAAGAGGACCATCCACCACCGCCCAATAGACTTTGGAGACCTCTCGGGTTTCAAAAAGGGCGCTATAGGCGTCGACCGCGTTGGGATTCTTGGCACACAAAAGCAATCCACTGGTCTCAGCATCGAGGCGGTGGATAATGCGCAGAAACCGCAACGACCGGGACTTCGCCCACCAATCGCCATTCTCCAGCGAGGATCGGAGGGCCAGGGTTAGATTCCGCCGGGTGTTGTACCAGTCGTCGGGTGCAATGATCCAACCTGCGGGTTTGTCCAGGACCATGACGGAGCGATCCTCGTAAACAATGGGGATGGAGGTGCCGTCAGGCAGTTCGATGTCACGCGGTTTGGCCACACCTCATGAAATCAAATGACAATCCCGTTCGTCGAGATGCGGATTCCTGATTTCGATGATAACCTGTCGTTGTGCACGTCCAAAGCTTCAAAATCTACTGTGATCTGGTGGAAACTGAGAGTTTCACCAAGGCCGCGCAGGTGAATGGCGTGACCCAAAGCGCGGTCAGCCAGCAAATCACGTCGTTGGAACGCCAGTTCAAATCATTGCTCATCGAGCGAAGCAAGAAGCGCTTCCGCCTGACCCGCGAGGGAGAAATTCTCTACGAGTACGCAAAGCAATTGGTGCAAACCCACGAAGCATTGGTCCACCGGATTCAAGAGGTGAAGGAAATCGTCAGCGGCACCATCCGGGTGGCCACGATTTACAGCATCGGATTGCACGCGTTACCGCCCTATATCACCCACTTCCTCAAGGAGTTTCCAACGGTCAATGTACACGTGGAGTACCAGAGGGCGAACCAGGTTTATGACGACGTGCTGGGCAATGTCGTGGATCTGGGATTGGTCGCCTATCCCTCGAAAGACAGCCGCCTCGAGGTGATTCCCCTTCGGGATGAACCGATGGCGCTCATTTGCCATCCCCGGCATTCCCTGGCTCGTTCAAGGACACTGCAACTCGAACAGATCACCGGTCAGAAATTCATCGGGTTTGAATCCGACATCCCCACCCGCCGGGCCATCGATCGACTCCTGCGCGAGAATGGAATCGAGATTCGGATGGCCATGGAGTTTGACAACATCGAGACCGTGAAGCGCGCCGTGGAAATTGACGCCGGCATCAGCATCGTTCCCACCACCACGGTTGAAAGCGAAGTCGCGAAAAACTCCCTGGCGGCCCTCCGATTCCAAGGGATCAACCTGGTGCGCCCCCTCGCATTGATTCACAAGCGGAACAAAATCCTTTCCCCGGCCATGCAGCAATTCATCGAGGTCCTGAAATCGCCGGTCAACGGATACGAACGACAGTAATCGGTATTTTTGAGGTCGACTTGCAATGCTCTTTACTCAGGGTCGTCCTACAGATGACCTGTCCCTTGGTCGCATTTCCGTCAAAAGAGTCGGTTCAATGATTTTACGGGGCAATCCACACCTGCTGCCGATTCATTGCGGATAACCGTTCAAACCGGGACCGAGTCTCGTTGTCCCCGGCGGAACCGGAATCAGAAGTAGTTCCCAGGTTCCAAAGGTCCATCAAGACCAACCCCTTCCGGGCACCCACCCCATGGCGAAACGCCTGCTCCACCGTGGACCATTGGGGAGGCGCAAACAGTCCCCGGCGAGCCAGCTCCTCCATGGCTCCGTTCCCGACCCGAGTCGGTATCAACGAAACAACATCCACACCAACCTCCCAGGCAAAATCAATCGTTCGACACGTCCACTCCAATGCCTCGGATTCATCGGTCAAAAAGGGTGGCTTCACCAGAATGAACGACCGGATACGGATTCCCTTTCCGCGAAGCCTTGCGGCAGCTCGTCGAAAATCATCCGCATCCATCCCCTTGTTTAATCGGGATAAAACGAGGGGATGAATTGTCTCCAATCCCATCGCCACTTCTAATTCGATGCTGCCGAGTTGCTGCTGAAACAAGTCGGTGCGCTTCCCAATCAATCGAGGATGACTCTCGACAACCACCCTCCGGAACGATCGGCACTGCGAAGCAAGACTCCCATAATCGGCCACCGGAATCGCTCCGGCGTCAAAAAACGATCCGGCATTGTAGAGCTTGAGATGCTGTGCATCCCTCGCTCCTCCGTTGCGCAATCCATGCGCAAGTTGACGAGGAATCGAACCGACAGGAACCGACTTCAGCGACGTCTCCTGCCAGAGATCACACATCAAACAATGCCAGGGACATTCCCGGTTGGTGAGAAAAACCGTCAGTGTCTTCTCCAGGACCCCTGGCCTGACGGGTTCGAACTCAACCAATTGATGAGAGGGCAATTCAAGAGGCAAGGCTGCCCGATGCCGGCTGAAATCCGGTCGCATCCGCCGGATCCAGGAATCCCACTCCCAAGGAGCGGCAGTCAGTTCCACAAGCGCATCTGCCGAGAAATCTTCGGGCATCCTAGTCTGGACCAGAGTTAAAACAAAAAAGGGCACCCTGCCGAAGCACAGTACCCATTTTACACACGTGGCCTGTTGGAGCCAGGTCAGTTGGAAGACCGAATCAGGTCAAATCGATCCGGTCGCCGGATTTCAAGGTGACAATGGCCTTTTTCCAATCATTGGACCAGCCATGGGCCTTGGTGTTCTTGCGGCGTTCCTTACCGTGCACCGTAATAGTGTTCACCCGCAGCACCTTGACTTTGAACAACTCCTCAACGGCCTGTTTGATTTCCGGGGCCGTGGCCCGCCTGTCGGCGGCCAGGGTGAATTGGTTGAATTTCTCAGACTGGATGGTCCCTTTTTCAGTGACTCGAACCGTCTTGATAACGTCAAAAGTAGAAAGGCTCATGGGATTAGGCGTTGGAACCGAGGCGGGCCTCGAGTTGAGCGAAAGCGGCCTTGGTGAAGACCAGTTTGTCGAACTTCAGAAGATGATAGGTATCCACTCGATCCCCGGAACCGTACTCAACACCCACAACATTGCGGGAGGCGAGTTCAGCATTCCGATTCTCCTGGCCAACGAGGAAGAGAACGGTCTTACCGGTCAAATCGAGCTTGTCGATGAGGGCAACGAATTCCTTGGTCTTGGGGGATGTCAGCTGGATGTCCTCGAGGACGAGAACGTCATTGCTGATGAGTCGTTCGCTCAGGGCCTTGCGAAGGGCGAGGCGTTTGACCTTGATGTTGACCTTTTTGCTGAAATCCCGGGGTTGCGGACCATGGACGACGCCACCGCCACGCCACAACGGGGAGGCAAAGGAGCCAGCACGAGCGCGACCGGTCCCCTTTTGACGCCACGGCTTTTTGCCGGTGCCGTTCACATCACCCATGGTTTTGGTGGCAGCGGTACCGCGGCGCTTTCCTGCATTGCGTGCAACCACGGTATCGTGAACCGCCTGGGTTCCACGCCCATTCTCGATCAACTCGAAGCGAACTTCGTACTCGCCGGCTGCGGTGCCGGTCGGGGAAAGAACATTTAGTTTCATCAGTCAGCCCTTTACTTTTTCTTGGCCGCTGCGGCGGCCTTTTTCTCGTCCTTCTTGCCAGCTGCACCAGCTGCCGCGGCATCCTTGGCCTTCTTACGGGCGTCGTGAATGGAAGTGAACCGCTTCGATCCTATCGCAATCTTTTTCGCCTCGCGAATGATGCAATAATCACCTTCGCTGCCGGGAAAGTTTCCGCGGATCAGGAGAACGTTGTCTTCCGGGCGGACTTGAACGATTTCCAGGTTCTGAGCCGTCCGGCGGACGACACCCATGTGACCAGGCATTTTCAGCCCTCGGTTCACGTGACCTGGAAACAGACGGCAGCCAATGGCACCGCTTCGGCGATGCCAGCCTTTGGCACCGTGGGTGATGTCACCGCCCCGGAAACCGTGACGGGCAACAACACCTTCGAAACCGCGACCCTTGGTGGTCCCGATGCAATCGACAAATTGACCGACAGCAAACAGGTCGGCACCGATCAGATCGCCCGGCTGCACTTCCTTCGAGAAATTGCGGAACTCGCGAATCTCCTTCACGGCTGTGGACTTGAATTTCTTCAGGTGGCCCACGACCGGCTTGGCAAGGCGGCTTTCCTTCTGTTCGTCAAAGCCGAGCTGAACGGCGTCATAACCGTCCGGACCGTCCTTCTTTTTGACCTGAATGACGTGGTTCGGTCCAACCTGAACCACCGTGACGGGTGTCATGATCCCGTCCTGATTGTAGACACGGGTATGGCCCAATTTTTTTCCAATGAGTCCTAGGGGCATGGTGGTGGTGGTTAAATTTTGATGGTGATGTCCACGCCTGCAGGCAGGTTGAGCTTCTTGAGTTCATCGACCGTCTTGGCCGTCGGATCAAGAATGTCAATGAGCCGCTTGTGGGTGCGTTGTTCGAAGGTTTCCATCGACTTCTTGTCGACGTGCGGCGACCGGTGAACGGTCACTCGCTCGATCTTGGTGGGCAGCGGAATCGGCCCTGCGACCCGGGCGCCGGAACGCTTGACGGTTTCGACGATTTCACTGGCCGAGGCATCAATGACCCGATGGTCAAATGCCTTGAGGCGGATTCGAATGCGTTGTCCAGACATACAAAGAACAATTTTAAAGCTGCAACCTGAAATCAACAAACCTACAAGCTCAACTACGAGCTGCAGGACGCTTCTTGGCCGCGTCCATGACCGCGGTCAAAACACTGTTTGGAACCTGCTCGAACGTCGAGGGCTCCATGCTGTACGAGGCGCGACCCTTCGACAATGAACGAATTGCCGTCGCGTATCCAAACATTTCTGCCAGAGGCACGGTCGCATTCAGAACGGTTTGACCGCTCTTGGCGTCCACTCCCTGAATCACCCCGCGGCGACGATTGATGTCACCCAAAAGGTCACCCTGGTATTCATCCGGTGTGGTCACTTCCACCTTCATGATCGGCTCAAGAAGAATCGGACCGGCCTTACCGAAGGCATCCTTGACGGCGAAAATGCCCGCCATCTTGAACGCCAACTCGTTGGAGTCGACCTCATGGAATGACCCGTCGGTTATGGCCACCTTGACATCGATGACCTGGTATCCAGCGTAGACTCCTCCACGAATCGCTTCGCGGATTCCGTCTTCAACAGCCGGAATGAATTCCCGGGGAATTGTTCCTCCCACCACCTCGTTGAGAACTTCGATTCCCTTGCCCTTTTCATTCGGCTGGATGGTGACGCAGGCATGTCCATATTGACCACGTCCACCAGACTGGCGGATGAATTTGCCTTCGCCTTCTGCCGATTTCGTGATGGTTTCGCGGTAGGCAATCTGGGGTGCACCAGCATCGGCCTCGACGTTGAATTCACGTTTCAACCGGTCGCGAATGATTTCCAGGTGCAACTCGCCCATTCCGGCGATAATCAGCTGACCGGTGTCTTCATTGGTGAACACCTTGAAGGTCGGGTCTTCTTCCGCCAACCGGGCAAGACCGTCCGACATCTTGTCCCGATCACCCTTGGTCTTGGGCTCAATGGCCATGCTGATGACCGGTTCCGGAAAGGTGGGTGGCTCGAGGGTCACATCGAAGGACTCGTCACACAAGGTATCGCCCGTCCAGATATTGCGGAGGCCGACGAGCGCTGCGATGTCGCCGGAGTAAACCGAATCAACATCCTTACGCTCGCTACCCTGAATGATCATCAGGCGACTCACGCGTTCGCGACGGCGGCTGCGGGGATTGTAAACAGTGTCCCCTTTTTTCAGCTTTCCGGCATAAACCCGGAAGAACACCAACTTTCCGGCAAACGGATCCGTCCAAAGCTTGAATGCCAGGGAGCAAAAGAGCGAATTGTCGTTGGGAGGAACCTCGCGGGTCTCCTCCGTTCCGGGGACATGCCCGACCGTGGCCGGGATATCAATGGGGGAAGGAAGGTAATCAATGACCGTATCGATCAGGCATTGAACACCCTTCTTTTTGAAGGCCGATCCGCACAGCACTGGAACCAGTTCGATTCGGCAGGTCAAGCGTCGGATCGCCAGTTTGAGTACCGGTGCACTGATGGGCTGATCTTCGAGAACCAGGTTGGCAATGGTGT
>CAIPFS010000529.1 GCA_903864375.1 uncultured Verrucomicrobiota bacterium | reverse complement strand
GGTCAGCGTCCCGTCCCCCTGGGAGCTGAACGCCTCCATTGTCACCGGATTGAAGCCGCCGCCATCCGACCCTTTTCCAATCGGCAGGGCCGCAAGAATTCGACCGTCGGAAGCGCTCAAAACCACGCAATTGGCCGGATTCCGGCACATGACGAAAAGGATGCCGTTCCTGGCGTCCAAACCCAGTCCTGCGGGTGTCCCCCCTTTCCCATCGAGGCCATAGCGGGCCGTCACCTTCAGGGACTTGACGTCCACCACCGCCACCTGGTCCTTGTCTTCAATGTCGACATACAGATGACCCCGACCGTCACTGGCGGCCTGTTCGGGAGCTCCTTCGAGGTCCACGGTTCCAACGATTGAACCATCGCGAGGATCCAGAACCGTGGCATTGGGCTGCCGGTGGCTGAACACGAAAACACGCTGCGAGAATGGCTCGTAGAGAATGCCGTCCGGTCCTCCCTGAACCTCAATTTTCTTTACGACCTCCAAAGTGCGGGTGTCGAACATCGTGACCGGATTGCTGCTGCTGAATCCGTGATGCGATTCCGGGTCAACGGCAACTCCCCGACCACCTGAATTGGGGATCTCGCCAGACGATTTGAGGGTGTCGAGATCGAACACCAGGACACTGTTTCCCCGGGGTACATACAATCGCCGGGCATCGCTATCGGCAAAGACGTAGTCAATCCCCCCGGTTCCCATGAACTGCGCTGTCTGGACGATCGAGTACGGCTTGATCGGTTCGGCGAGGACCGTCGCGGAGGCGACAGCAAGGGTTGACAGGAGACCCCAATTCATCGGCTTCAAGCGGAAAATCATAGCATCCAGGACCCACTGAATCGTTCGAACGATTCATTCGTCGGGGCGGTCAGTGAACGGTGACAGTGACCTCCCTGGTCTCGAGTCGGTTACGGCGGATTTCCTTGTCAACGGGAGCTCGCGGGCACCTGATTCCCCCCGAAGTAGCTCCGACGGCTGCACTTCGAACTGAATTTTGCCCCGCTGGCTGGCCGCTTAAGGTTCCCTTCCCCGGACAAACAGAGGTGAGCAGGGAACGCGGAATTGGAACTTCAAAGAGCCTCCCGGAAAGATCCGGACAAGCCCGACACAAAACAGGGCGCGGCTGCGCGAAGCCGCCGCACCATGGCATCTACTTCTACTTCTTCTTTGCAGGAGCCGATTTGGCAGCTGCGGCCGCCGACTTGGCAGCGACAGCCTTGGTTTCCTTGGCCTGCTTTTGACCGGCTTTCTTGGTATTGGATTTAGGAGATTTATCGCCCATATAACGGACCGGTGATGTTTGAGGTTATTGTGAGGAGCACGGCGAATGGCCATTGACTCCACCGTTGAGGCATCTTTGACAACTTGGTGACGCCAAGGCAACAAAAAGGTTGAAAGCGCTTGTAATACATGAGGAACAGAGGGAAGGACACCTGCCCTTCCCTGTGGACTCGACCGGTTTTTCCCTATTTCTTTCCCCGCCGGCATCGGAGATCCCCCAAACGGGATCTCGTGGCCCGGGAATCGACAAGTCATCCGGACGATTTAGATTTTCAGAATGACTTCCCTCAACCCATCGCGGCTTTCAATAGGGGTATCCTGGATCGCGAGCCTGGCTTGCTTTCCCGCAATCATCCATGCGCAAACTCATTATCAATTGATGGATTTGGGATCCGTCGGTCTGAATCTGGAAGCCGAGGCCATCAACCAGTCGGGAACGGTTGTCTTTTCTGCCACCTCCCACGCTTTCAGCTTTTCTGGCGGTATTGGTACCGATTTAGGAACTTTGGGCGGGCTTTGGAGCATTCCGCAGGCCATCAATGACTCGGGAACCGTGGTGGGCCTGAGTTATAACGCTTTCGGTCTGTCGCGAGCATTTAGCTTTTCTCTTGGTAAAATGGTCGATTTGGGCTCCCTGACGCCGGACGGGGAATCCTCCGCCTATGGCATCAACGGCGGCGGCGATATCGTTGGCTACTACACCATCCTTGGTGGTGCCAATGGGGCCTTTTTCAAACCGGTGGATGGGGCGATGGTCGACCTGACTTCACTAGTGGACAATGCCCATGGACGCCGTGTCGAAAGTGCCGTGGCCATCAACGACTCCGGGCAAATCCTGGGATACGGAAACAACCATGCCTACCTGCTGAACCCCCTCCCACCAGCAATCCCGGAGATCAACGGCCAACGCTCTGTCGATTCGATTCTGGCCATGGGATCGCTGGTGCGTCTTCTCCGGCGCAGAAAAACTTCTTCATCGACTTAAAGGCGGTCCGGCGCTCCAATCGGATGTCAAGGATTTGCCACCGGTCACGGTGGCCCTTGATTGGGTGCATTCCGAATGAAACACATCCCGACCATCATTGGCGGCCTTCTCGGCCTTTTGTTTATTGCCTCAGGACTGGTGGTTCTGCTCAAGCTGGGTCCAACTCCGCCGGCACCACCCGACGGCACCCCGGCCGCCCATTTTATGGCGGCGTTCGCACCAACCGGCTACCTGACGTTTGTGAAGGTCTTTGAGGTGCTCGGAGGCCTCCTGGTCGCAATTCCCCTCACCCGCAATTGGGGTCTGCTCGTCCTCGGACCCATCATCCTCAATATCCTGGCTTTCCATCTGTTTCTTGAAAAAGGCGAGGGGCTGTTGAACCCCGTCTTGATCGCCATCGTGACCATGGCTCTCTTTCTCCTGTGGTCGGGACGCAGGGAATTCGTCGGACTGCTCCGACGACCACCCGCTTCCATCCCAGGCTGATATCAGCAGGATCACAGGGGTCAACGACCGTCCCTGGATGGGACGGACGGTTCATGAGTCCGCGTCCTTTCTCCGGGAAACCGGCGACGCGGGGCTATTCCAACTCAATGCCCACCGGGCAATGGTCCGAACCGAGGACCTGGGAGCGAATAAACGCGCTTTTGAGTTGGGGCCGCATCGATGAAGAAATCAGGAAGTAATCAATCCGCCATCCCACGTTCCGGGCACGGGCACCGGACATCGGACTCCACCAGGTGTAGTGACCACCGCGCGACTCAAACTGTCGAAACGTATCAATGAATCCGGCATGGAGCATCGCCGAAAACCCACTGCGTTCTTCTGGGGTAAACCCGTGATTCCGGACATTGGCCTTGGGATTAGCCAGATCGATTTCAGTATGGGCCACATTCAAATCCCCGCATACCACCACGGGCTTGGTGCGTTCCAGACGCTTGAGATAGGCAAGAAAATCGATATCCCATTGCTGGCGATAGGGTAACCGGGTCAGTTCCCTTTGGGAGTTGGGAACATAGACGTTCACCAGGTAAAAGAGCGGATATTCCGCCGTCAAGACCCTGCCCTCGCCGTCATGCTCGGGAATCCCGATTCCCAAAGTCGTGGAAAGCGGGCGTTGCCGGGTGAAGACCACGGTGCCGGAGTATCCCTTTTTTGCCGCACAATTCCAGTAGGTGGCGAATTCGGAGGGCCAGAGGACTTCCACCTGCCCGGGTTCGGCCTTGGTTTCCTGAAGGCAGAGGATATCCGGTTCCTCCTGCGCCAGGTAGGCGAGAAAATTCTTTTTGAGGATGGCCCTGAGGCCGTTGACGTTCCAGGAAACGAGCTTCATCGGTCAGGACATGATCTCACGAACAATGCGCCCCTCGACGTCCGTGAGTCGAAAGTCCCGTCCGGCGTACCGGTAGGTGAGGCTTTCATGATGAATTCCCAGAAGCGCCAGGATGGTGGCATGCAAATCATGGATGTGAACCTTTTCATCAACGCAGTAAAAGCCGTAGTCATCCGTGATCCCGTAACTCGTGCCGCGCTTCACTCCACCGCCGGCCATCCACATGGTGAAGGCATGCGGATGATGATCGCGCCCATCCATTCCCTGTGCGGTGGGGGTGCGCCCGAACTCGCCACCCCAGAGAACCAGGGTCTCATCGAGGAGCCCCCGGGATTTTAAATCCTGCAAAAGACCGGCGATGGGTCGGTCTACTTCGCCCGCCAGGCGTCCGTGCTCCTTGGTCAGTTCGTCGTGTTGATCCCAGTATCCATGGGTGGCCTGGACAAAACGAACCCCCCGCTCGCTGAAGCTCCGGGCAAGCAGGCATAGACGGGCAAAGGATGACGTTGATGGCTCGTCGAGCCCATACAGCCTGCGTGTCGCTTCCGTTTCCCCCCGGAGATCCATCACGGTGGGGGCTTCGGTTTGCATGCGAAATGCCAGCTCGAACGATTCGATGCGGGCCTCCAGGGCCGGATCATGCCCCACCCTTCCCAGATGCTCACGGTTCATATCGCCCAGCAAATCCAACTGGGCACGCTGGAGCGGGGTATTTTCGGAGGGATCGTGCAGGTAGTTGATGTTGGCCTTGTCGACGGGAACACCACCACCGATCGGTGTGCCCTGATGCACGGCTGGAAGAAAGGCGCTGGACCAATTGGCAACTCCGCCATGACCCAGCGACGGATTGATGGTGATGAAACTCGGCAGATTTTGATTTTCCGTGCCCAGACCGTAGGAGATCCAGGACCCCATGCTTGGCCGGACAAAGGTGTCCGAGCCGGTATGAAGCTTCAGCAGGGCCCCTCCATGGGCTTCATTGGTGCCGTGCACGGATTTGACAAAACAGAGGTCGTCGGCGCACCGTCCGATCAAGGGAAACAGGTCACTGACCATGGCTCCCGATTCACCATAGGGGCGAAACTCCCACGGAGATTTGCGAAGATTCGACGTCTTGGCGAATTGGATTCGCGGCTTTGCAAACGGCAAGGGTTTCCCTGAATCACGGATCAACCCTGGCTTGTAGTCGAAGGTATCCACATGGGAAGGCCCGCCATGCATGAACAGGAAGATCACCCGTTTGGCCCGGGCGGGTAGCGGCGGGGGATGAGCCGCCAGCGGATGGAGCGCATCATCGGCTGACGCCCGCTGAAGGGACGACAGGAGCCCGGCCAGCGCCAGCTGACCAAATCCACCGCAGCATTGGCGCAGCATCTGACGTCGCGAGAGTGGAGGGGGCAGATCGTGAAGCATGACCTAATCCAGGTAGAGAAATTCGTTGGCCGAAAGCAGTGTCTGACAAAACGCATCCCAGACTCCGTCGGGGTTGCCTTCGGAAATCAGGTCGGAGGCTGTGGCCAGAAAGCGCTCCGCGCGGTTTGCTTCAGCCGGACTGGGCGGACGGTGAAGCACCTGTTCATAGGCCCAGCGCACCCGCGCTTCCACGGTTCCCGCAGGAAGCCCGAGTAATTCCGTCGCGAGGGCATGAGCCGTCTGCTTGATCAGCGGGCTGTTCAGAAAGAACAGCGCCTGATGCGAGACCACCGTGGGGGTTCGTTTGGCGGTGCAGACGCTGGAATTGGCCACATCAAAGATGCCGAAGACAGGATAGCCGCGATCCCGGACCACCGGCAGATACACGGATCGTCTGAGGGATTGTCCCGTCACCTGGTCTTCCGGGGCATAATCATCGTTTTTCCAGTCGACCAGTGACCCTCCCCGGCGCCGATCCAGCCGGCCGGAAACCGCCATCAAGGCATCCCGGACCATCTCCCCTTCCAATCGTTGTCGGGGGAAGTGAGACAACAGGCGGTTTTCAGGATCCCCGGACGGGGCTTCCCCGGACTGCTGGCGGTAGGTTTCACTGGTGACAATCAGCCGGTGAAAGGCCTTGATGTTCCATCCGGATTTCAGGAATTGCACTGCAAGCGCATCGAGGAGTTCGGGATGAGTGGGGCGTTCTCCCCGGACTCCAAAATTATCGGGAGTCCGGACCAATCCCTCCCCAAAATGGGCCTGCCACAGCCGGTTCACCACCACCCGGGCAGTCAGCGGGTTTTCCGGGCTGGTCAACCATTGCGCCAGTTCCAGGCGGCCACTCTGCCCGGGCGGCGGCACCCATCGATCGCTGCCCGGAACACACTGCACAAACCCCCGGGGCACGGGATCCTTGGCCAGATTCAAATGACTGCCTCGAAGATGGACCGGAAGGTTCAACGTCGGGCCCTCCTCCACCGCCAACGCAAACGCCCTCGGTGCCAGCGCGGTATTCTTCAAACGTTCCATGTCGCGTTGCATCGCTTCGATGCGATGGCGGACGGCGTCCGGGAAGAAATCCGTCATCTCGGGAGTAACGGCAAAGACACCGAGTGAACCAAACAATGCCTGCCCCGCCTCCGTGCGATCCATCCGCTCGCGATCGTCCGCTGAAAGTTCGTTGAACTCCCATCGGGCGACAACACCGGAACCCACAGGAGCTTCCGGCTGCTGATAATGGGCCCGCACTTCCTCCCTGGAAAGGATTCGGCTGAAGACCCGCGCCTCATCAATGCATCCCCGAAAGGAGACAAATCCGTCCGGACGCCGACCGAGATTCAATTTTCCGTTGCCGGCATGTCGTGTCTGTCCGACGGAGGTTTCAGCGGCCAGTTCCCCATCCACAAAAAGCAGGAGTTGCTTCCCGTCGTAGGTGAAGGCCAGGTGATGCCATTCGCCCACGGCAAGGTGATGCTTCTCGGCAAACAATGAGACCACGTGTTCGCGTCCGCCCAGGTTGTTCAAATAGACACCCGGTTGGTCCTTGTTTAACAGCAGTGCATAATGTCCCTGGGTCCATTCGTCGGAATTCTTGCTGACAAGCCAGCGCCGGGTTTCCCCTTCCAAAGGAACTTCATCCGGCTTCACCCAGGCTTCGACGGAAAGAAGCTCCGGCTCCAAATCCGGTGAGTCCGCTTGTTCCAGATGATTCGAACCCGTCGCCAGGAATGAGGCTCCCAGTCTGCCGGGGGCCAGAAGAGGCGTTGTGGACGAAGGCCGCTGGCTCATCTCCTCACGGAGTTGCTCTGCAAACGGCAGGTCGCCGGAAAGCCGGCGCAACGTCCGGCTCAAAGCATTGGTGGACGGATCTCGATCCACCAGCGGCTTGATCCGGGCAACAAAGTTGGATTGAAACCCGGCGAGCCGGTAGGACGCCCCCAGCGCCTCCGCTATGAGCCCCGGGAATTCCCGCAACCCGCTTTCCCTGGCACCGAGGACGGCATTGGTCTGGGCTTCCGCCAATTGAAGCTTCAACGCCGCCATTTGCTCTTCCTGCTCTTTCAGGGCTGCGAGATGACTCACACTCGAGACGCACCGCTCATTGAAGCGTGAAACAAAATCAAGATTGGCCATGGTCCGGGTGCTCTTGAAGATGCCCGCCAGGGCGTAGTAATCCCGGGTGGAAACCGGATCAAATTTGTGGTCGTGACAGCGGGCACAACCGACCGTCAGCCCCAAAAGGGATCGGCTGACCACATCGATTTGCTCGTCCACGAGGTCCATCACCAGCTTTTGCTTGTCCTGCTCTGCCAGCATTTTGGGGCCCAGTACCAGAAAACCGGTGGCGGTCCATCGATCGAAAATCTCCTCCTCGGAGACTCCATTGGTCGGCATCAGGTCCCCCGCCAGTTGACAGGTGATGAATTGGTCGAAGGAGAGGTTGTTCGCGAAGGCTCGCACCACCCAATCGCGATAGCGCCAGGCATTGGCCATGACTTTGTTTTCGTCCTGACCATTGGTGTCGGCGTACCGGGCCAGATCCAGCCACCAGCGGGCCCATCGCTCTCCATAATCCGCGGAAGCCAGCAATCGATCGACGAGACGCTCGTAGGCGTCGGGGCGTGGATCCGATAGAAACGCAGCGACATCCGCTGTCGTTGGCGGAAGCCCTGTCAAATCGAAGGAAAGCCGCCGAATCAATGTCCGCCGCGAGGCCTCGGGAGCACGCGCCAGCTGATGCGACCTCAAGGCTGCGTCGATGAACGGATCGACCGGATTGGCTGGAGAGAGGGCTCCGTGTCCTTCACCACCCGCTGGAGAAGAGTCCCGAAGAGGCACCAGCGACCATAGATTTAAGACCGATCCGCCGGAGGGGGTGTCCGCTCCTCGAGTCGACATTCCACCCCAGGCCATCGCCCACAGCAGAACGACCGCCAGCCATCGGTTGGAAGCTTGGGATTTCACGGGCCTCAATAATCCCGGGAGTGACGGACAGATTCCAGCATGGATTCAATGTTGCGAATGAACCCATTCGCCGGATGAGGGAACCGGCCCCGGCCCGGGCGGCCAAAAAAGACTTTGATTCCGCTCTGAAATACCGTGATTGTCCGCCAAAATCTCACTGTCATCATGAAATCGATCCTCCGGAGTTGTGTCGCCGCCACTGCCATCCTGACCCTGACCGCGGGCATGCCGTTGCTGGCAGAGGATGCCGCGGGCACTCTTTCCAGTCTCTTTTCGTCCCTCAAGAGCAGCGCCGCATCGACCGGTGATTCGACCCTGAAATCGTTGGGCTCGGACCTTCAATCCAAGTCAACCACCCTCAACAAGTCGCTGGCGGGAAACAGCGACGCCCAAGGCAGCCTCCAATCGGCGCTGCAATCACTGGTGTCCGGAAAGAGTTCTGACGCACTGGGCGGTTTGCAGAAGCTGACCGCTGCGAAACTGACTCCGGAACAGACCAAACTGGCCACCGACGTGTTCCACACCGGCACCGCATTCGTCATCCAAAAGAATTTTGGCGCACTGGAAGGATCTCAAACCGATGTGGCCAAGGCGGTGACGGCACTCCGGAAAGGGGATGCCATTTCCGCTCTGCCCGCCATTCAGGGCATTGCCCAGAATGCCAAGCTCACCTCCCCGCAAAAGGATCTGATTCATTCGGTGGCCGCCAAGTACGCGCCCGGAACCGAAAAGATCGAAAACGCCATCAAGGGTCTGGGCAACCTCCCGGGCTTCGGAAAGTAGCATTTCACTTGCGCCATTGGCGTTGGCTCCGTTGACTCCGCGCGCCGGTCCAGCTTGGACCGGCCCCCTGCCTGGGCTTCGGGTGAAGCCGCAGCGGGGGAATAATCCCCATGCGCGCTGCTCCCAAGCCACTCTCCATCTACCTTCTCGAAGGCTCGAATTCCTTCGCCACGGCTTATTACTTCAATTACCTGCTCTTCCTGCTGAGGGATCATCACGGGTTTGGTGATTCCCAGAATCTGGCGCTGGGAGCGGTCCATGGGTTCCTGTTCATGGCCTCTGCCTGGTGGGGCGGACGGATGGGTCAACGGCTGGGATACGTCCTGACACTTCGGCTCGGTTTTGCCGGGATGGCAGCCAGCATGGCCTTGGGATGGGTATTTCCCGGGTTGATCGTCCAAATGATCGCCTTTGCTGGATGGACGATCACCATGTGCTTCACCTGGCCGAACCTCGAGGCTCTGGCCAGCGCAGGTCAACCGTCCGACAAACTGGCACGGCGGGTGGGCATCTACAATGTGGTCTGGGCCGGAACGGCGGCATTGGGTTACCTCCTGGGTGGATGGATGGTGGCTCGGCTCGGAACGGGCAGCCTCTATTGGTTTCCCCTGGCCATTCACGCCCTTCAGGCGGCGGCCACCTTCCTTTGGCCAGCGCGCCCCAGTTTTGAGACACCCGCGTCCTCACAACCGGCAACGGGGTCCGGCATTCCAACGGCACGCCCGCCTTATTTTCAAAAACTGGCCTGGGTGGCCAATCCGCTTTCGTACATGGCCATCAACACGCTTCTGGTCATGGTTCCCGGAATCTCAACCCGCCTCGGACTGAGCACACCCGAAACAGGGACCCTGATGTCCCTCTGGTACTTTACCCGCACCGGGGCCTTTGCCGTCCTGTGGCTCTGGGGCGGATGGCATTACCGGTTCTCCTGGTTTGCCTGGGGATATGCCCTGCTGATTGGAAGTTTCGCCTGCCTGATGGTCAGTTCGTCGATTCCACTCCTGATTGCCGCCCAGTGCGCCTTTGGCTGGGCCACCGCCATCCTTTATTTCTCATCGCTGTACTATTCCATGGATGGGACCGAAACCCACGGGGTCCACGGTGGCATCCATGAAGCCCTGGTCGGGATTGGGATCGGTGGAGGGCCGGCCCTCAGCGTGGCGGCCACCTGGTTCAGCGGAAATCCAACCGCCCCGGCCTGGGCCGTCACTTCCGTTCTCGGGCTCGGCGGTGCCCTGATGGCCCATTGGCGCTGGCGTGCCCGGAACGCGTGACCGCCCACCCGGGATCGACCGTTCACCTTCCGACTTTTCCCGGCGCACCTTTTCGTTCAGACTGATCTCCATGCGCTCGGTACCTATTTCGCTGGGAGAGCGATCCTACGTCGTTCAGGTTGGATCGGGGTTGATCGCAAAGCTGGGCGACCACTGCCGTCGTTTGAAGCTCGGCGAACGGTGTGTGATCGTCACCGACGCCAATGTCGGCCCCCACTTCGCCGACGCCGCCGCCCGATCCCTGAAGATGTCCGGGTTTGTTCCGAGCCTCGTCACTGTACCTGCCGGTGAGAGCAGCAAATCCCTGAAGATCGCCGGCGAATGCTACGATCAATTTGCGATGAAGCGGCTCGAGCGAAAGTCGTTCGTCATCGCCCTCGGCGGAGGAGTGGTGGGGGACCTCGCTGGATTCGTCGCGGCCACCTATCTCCGGGGGCTGCCGTTTGTTCAGGTCGCCACCACACTTCTCGCGCAGGTCGATTCCAGTGTCGGCGGGAAGGTGGGCATCAATCTCAAAGCCGGAAAGAATCTGGTGGGTGCATTTCACCAGCCAAAGACCGTTTTGTGCGATCTCGACACCTTGGGCACACTCCCCGACCGTGAGTTCCGGTCAGGTCTTGCCGAAGTCATCAAGTATGGCGTCATCCGGGATCCGGAATTGTTCAAGCGGGTGGAAAAGGATCTGGGCAAGATTCTGGAACGGGATCCGAACGTCCTGACCCACATCATTTCCCGTTGCTGCGCGATCAAGGCCGAGATCGTTTCCGAGGATGAGTTTGAAACCAAAGGTCTGCGAGCCTTGTTGAATTTTGGGCATACGATCGGCCATGCCCTGGAGGCGATATCCGGATACGACGAGTACCTCCACGGTGAGGCCATCAGCATCGGCCAGGTGGCTGCCGCACGATTGTCCGTCAAGCTCTCCACCCTGACCGAAAAGGACTCGATTCGCATCCACGACCTTCTGGCGCGAGCGGGACTTCCGGTGGAATTGAAGCTCACACCCAAGAAGCGGGATCACCTCGTGGAGGCGATGAAGACCGACAAGAAGGTGAGCGGTGGAGAGGTGAAGTTCGTCCTGGCGGAATCCCTCGGGAAGGCAATTGCCGGTCAACGGGTCTCCGATTCCGAGGTGACCGGCATTCTGAATACGCTCGCCGGAACGGAGGCCGGTTGAGGGAATCCGGCTACGGATTCAGCTTCAGCGTGGCCGTCGCCGTTGAACTGAAGCCGGCCAGCAGTTGTTCCCGAAAGACCTGCCGATTGTTTCCGGCCGTATATTTCCGGGCATTTTCGCGCCACTGGTGCCCCTCCGCCGGAGACCGCTGGATGAACTGGACCATGGCCGCCCGCAAGGATGCCCAGTCATTCTGGGGATACAGCAATCCCAGGCCAAAACGCCGGACTTGTTTTCCCAGCCAACCGACGTCTGATGCCAGGACGGGTTTACCAGCAGCACAGGCTTGGGCCATCACTCCGCTGGCGGTCAGAAAATGGATATACGGGAGGAGGACCGCTTCCGAGGCACAAAAGGCCAGGGAGGTCAGTTCCTCCTCGCTCGAGATGTAACGACTGATCAACAAGGCCCGCCCCTGCTGCTCCAGCTGCCGGAGGCGGGAGGCGACATCCGCATCCTGACTTTGGTCACCGGCGCAAATCAGGTAGGCCGGACTGTCTGCCGGAAGGCTTTCAAACGCGCTGAGGGTCAGGTGAAGTCCTTTGCGTCGGTAAGGCCCGCCGTAAAAGAGAAACGGAAAACGGCCCGGGGGAATGCCCAACCGGATGCGGGCCTCTGCGGTATCGATATCAAAACGACCCGCGCCCGGCGTCACGAGGTACCGCAATTCCGAGGTGGGGAGCTCCGATTGAAGCGGCCGCAGCAGGGATTCATCGGTGAAAAACAGAGGTGAAAACCAGCCATTCCGGGCCAACCGACGAAATCCCACCCTCTTCAGCCACTGATTGGCTGAAAAGCGTCCCGTCAATAGCATGGTGGGACGATGGTAGACCCCACCCAGGCACCCCCGAAAAACCGCTGAAGGCATGATGCCGAGGGCTGCATCGCGACAAAGAGGAGAAGCGATCTCGTTGAAGTTGCACAGAAACGCAAAGTCGGATTTCCACTCTTCGTGAAAGGCCTTGAGTGCCCCCATCATGCTCCCTCCTTTCGGCCGCCCCTGGGAATCAAAGATTGGTTGGATCTGAATCCGGTTCAACGTCTCTCCCAATTCCGGCTCCAGCCGGGCACGAGCCGCCTCCCTCCAGTCGCACGCAAGAATCACCCGGTACCCTCCGGAGACCAGATCGTCCGCCAGATAATGAATCCAGCTGGCATGATGCCCCTCGATTCGTGGATCGAAAAGCAACACCGTCACTGAATCCGGCGAAGAGGGATCAGGGTTCATTCGCGGTCGACTTTGATCTTTCCCTGGGCCTCCAGGGCTTTGAAATAACGCAAAAATGTGTAATAGGCGGCGGTCCAGGCCACCGCGTACCCGCGCCATCCGTCCAGAAATCCCCTCTTGAGCAGATAACTTCGAAAAAAACGCAGTGGCGGACGGAAAAAAAGATCGGACCAGCCGACCTTTCGATCGTGTTGAACGCAGTGGTTCGCGAAGACTTCGGCATATCTCAGGGTTTTTCGCATCTGATGTTCGATGGATTCCATCGAGTGATGTTCCAAATCCCCGGCCAGACGCCCCACCCGTCCATCCACCTGAAGACTGTCGTGCGGTTCATCCCCAACCCACCGAGCCCTGCCCCGGGCCCAGAGACGTTTGGAATAATCCGGATACCAGTCTCCATGGCGAATCCACGCCCCAAAATAGCGACTGCACCGTGGAAATTCGAAGGCGGCAAACTGGGGCTGGCCCGCCTCTTTCTGAAGTGCCCGCGTCAGGCTGGCCCGCAACGCCGGAGACACGGCTTCATCCGAATCAATTCCCAGGATCCAGGGTCGGGAGGCCTTTTCAGCCGCCGAGTTCTTCTGCCGGACATAGCCTTTCCAGGGCTCCCGATAAACTTTGGCCCCGAACTGCCTGGCAATCGTGTCCGTCCCGTCCGCCACATCCTGATTGATGACCACAATGATTTCGTCGACCCATCCCTGAACACTGGATAGCGCTCGACCAATCCTGTGGGCTTCATTCCCAGCAATGATGCAAACGGATATCGGAAGGACTTCGTCTGGCAGGGGATTCGGGGGCATCGGATTTGTCCGGAGCTCGATGCTCCAACACAATTGAGTCCGGATCGAGAAAAACTCCGGTGACACTCCCTCGGTTTTGTCTTTGGGCGGATTTGAGGTGTCCGTCCTCATCTGGTTGTTGCCGGATCAGGCGAGCTAGAACAGCCTTCTCCCCATGTGCGGTCGCTACACCCTGGCACCTGGCCAGGGAAACTGGGAGTTTGCGGACATCCGTATCCAATGGGACGGGGCCCCACGCTACAATATCGCCCCATCCCAGCGTGCGCCGGTCATCATCACCGAACGTGGAATTCCGGTCCTCCGGCAGATGCGTTGGGGCCTGGTCCCGCCTTGGGCAACCGATCCCCGGACGGGCCTCTCCCTGGTGAATGCCCGCTCTGAATCGGTCGCCACCAAGCCCGCATTTCGAGGCGCATTCCGGCATCGACGCTGCCTGGTCCCTGCCGATGGATTCTACGAATGGCAGACCGTCGGAACGAAAAAGCAACCGTGGCGGTTTGTCCGACCGGATCGCCAACCGTTTGTTTTCGCTGGTCTCTGGGAATGCTGGACCGATCCCGCTCGATCCGGGGAAATCCTCGAAACGTTTGCGTTGCTGACCACGGTTCCCAATGAAGTCGTGTCCCCAATCCACGACCGGATGCCGGTGATTCTCAAAAGTGAAGGGATCGGACCGTGGATGGAATCGACCACCTCCGCCGATGTCCTCCAGGGATTACTGCATTCCTACCCGGCATCCGACCTCATCCGATATCCGGTCTCGGAGCAGGTGGGCAACCCGCGTCACGACAGTGCCGATTGCCTGGAACCGATCCGCCTTGCTGCCCCCGGTTCCTCCGTCGTCCAGGGAGAATTGCTGTAGCTCCACCCACCACTTCAGCCTCACGGCATCCCAGCCCCGGTCATCGTGCACCGAATCCCCATGAATCCACTCTGGTGGTTCGGAAGGGATTCGGCCTATTGAATCCAGGCACGCCGGTACATCCAGGACTTCACGAAGTACGTCAGTCCCAGATACAGAACGACTGTCAGAATTAACCAGGGCCAGAAGGCTGCGGGGAGTGGAACGAATCCCAATATTCCCGCCCACGGGGAAATGGGGAGCCACAGTCCCACCCCCAGAATCAACAGGGTGGTCACCAGCAAGGGGGTGCTGGCCCGGCTCTGAAAGAAGGGAATTCGATTCGTGCGGATCACATGAATGATCAGGGTTTGTGTCAGGAGAGATTCCACAAACCAGCCGGTCTGAAACAGGGAGGCACGAGCCGGATTCCAGCAATCAAACAGGTAGAGCAGGATGAAATAAGTCGTGTAGTCAAAAATCGAACTGAGGGGGCCCACAAAAAGAATGAAGCGGGAGATCTGGTCCATCCGCCAGGGCCGCGGTTTCAGCACCTGATCGTCATCCACGTTGTCCGTCGGAATGGACACCTGCGAAAAATCATACAGCAGATTGTTGGTCAGCACCTGAATCGGAAGCATCGGCACGAAGGGAACAAAGGCACTGGCCCCGAGAACGCTGAACATGTTGCCAAAGTTGGAACTCGCCCCCATCCGGACGTACTTGACTATGTTGGCAAACACCCGACGTCCCTCCAGGACCCCGTCCGCCAGAACCATCAGATTCTTTTCCAATAAAATGATGGCGGCCGACTCCTTGGCGATGTCGACGGCGGAGTCCACCGAAAGACCAACGTCCGCAGCCCGGAGTGCCGGGGCATCGTTGATCCCATCCCCCATAAATCCCACCACATGCCCCGCCGACTGGAGCGCCCGGATGATGCGCTGCTTGTGGGCGGGAGACAACCGGGCGAACACATCGTTGGAACCCGTGCTGAGCTTGAGTTCTGCGTCGGTCATCAACTCGATTTCCCCACCCAGAACAACGTGGTCCACCGGTAGCCCGACTTCCTCGCAAATCCTTCGCGTCACCAGCG
>CAIPFS010000528.1 GCA_903864375.1 uncultured Verrucomicrobiota bacterium | reverse complement strand
GGCCTGCTTCAGAATGTCCTTTTGGTGGGCATAATCGTGGCAACAGCCGCCGGTGAGCAGGAGGACGCGGATGGGCTTGGCCGCGGCCGTCGTGTTGAAAACCAAGGCCGGGCATGCCAGCAGGGCCGCAAGGAGGTGGGTGTGCTTCATGTAGTGTTGGCAACGGTTAGGCGGGCCGACGAAAAGATTCAACTCCCTTCTTCAATTCGGAGCCGGTCAGGTTGAATTGCAGGTGAATTGTAGGTTCTCCCCGAAATGTCCTTCGGGTGTTACCGGCCTTCCACTTCGGTCAGGGCATCATCCAGAATGCCAATGGCTTCCGACAATTCCACATCCGAGAGGGAGATGGGCGGGGTCAGCGTGAGCATGTTGCCCCGGGTCAGTTTGAAGTTGAGCCCGCGCCGCAGCGCCGCGTACATCACCTGGGTGGCTTCCTCGCGTGCGGGACGCAACGGGTCACCGTCATGCATCAATTCGATTCCCATCAAAAGGCCGAGCCCGCGCAGCGCCCCCACCAATCGATGTCGCGACGGAAACTTCGAGAATTCCGCAAGGGCATGAAGACCCAACGTCCGGGCATTTTCCACCAATCCCTCCTGTTCAATGACTTCCAGGGTTGCGAGGCCCGCCGCACAGGCCATGGGATTTTTTTCGTGGGTGAAATGACCGATCGAGGAGGAACCGACCACGTTGAAGCGTTCCGTGGCGAGTACGGCTGCCAGTGGCATGATGCCGCCGCCCAGCCCCTTTCCCAAGACCAGCAAATCAGGCACCACCCCGTAGTGTTCGAGGGCAAACAATTTTCCGGAACGCCCCAGGCCGATGGGGATTTCGTCCAAAATCAGGAGGGCACCATGTTTATCGCACGCGGCCCGCACCTTTTTCCAATAGTCCAGCGGGGGAATGGAGGGTGTGCAGCGGATGGTTTCCCCGATGACGGCGGCCACGTCGCCTTCGCGCTCCAGGACGTAGTCGATGTAGTCCGCGCAGGCGAGTGAACAGGACGCACCACATTTGAACGGGCAGGCACGAATTTCACACGGAGGCACGTGTTCGGCTCCCGGAAGGAGAGGGCCGACGCCCTGTCGAAACTGCGTTTCACCGCCGACGGAAATGGCATCGAGGGTGGCCCCATGAAATGCATCCCACATCGAAACGGTCTTGAACTTGCCGGTCGCCAGACGGGCCAGTTTCAATGCCATGCTCATGGCCACGGTTCCGGCGGGTGCAAACAGCACCCGGGTCAAACCGGAGGGAGCGACCTCGATGAGCTTTCGGGCAAAGGAAATGGCTGCTTCATTGGTGTAGCGGCGGGTGCAAAAGGGGAGCGATTCCAACTGGTGCTTCACCGCGGCCACCACGTGAGGATGCCGGAACCCAATCTGGTGCACATTATTGCCGTGAAAGTCGAGGTAACGCCTCCCCTCGACATCCTGAATGTACGAACCTTCCGCCCCGGCCAGCAGGTTCAGGCAGGGCGTCGATAAGGACTGGTGGAGGAAGTACTTCTCGTCCTCGGCCAGCCGGGCCCGGGTTTCGGGCGAGATGGATTCGGAGTGCCATCGCTCCCGTTCCGACGTGGTGTTGACATCCCCTTCATGCGACCATGTTTTCGTTGGGGGGGCTTTGGAGTTCGAGGCAGCCGGATGGGTCATGGGGGTGGCGCGGGGGAGGCTTCGGAAGGTTATGCCGTGGGGGACGGGAGTGACTTGGCGCCGGCGTCCGGTCGAG
>CAIPFS010000527.1 GCA_903864375.1 uncultured Verrucomicrobiota bacterium | reverse complement strand
GCGTCTCTGGGCGACCGAATTGCGGAGATTGTGGGAGTCCCGGAAGTGGACGCGGCGGTCGATTGCGTCGGGTTCGAGGCGCGCGGGCACGGCAAGGACGCGGTGGTGGAGCGTCCAGCGACTGTTCTGAACGCGCTGATGACGATCACGAGGGCGGGCGGCGCGCTCGGGATTCCGGGCCTGTACGTGACCGACGATCCGGGCGGCGTGGATGACAACGCGAAGTCTGGAACGCTGGGGATTCGGATCGGGCTGGGGTGGGCAAAATCCCACAGCTTTGCCACGGGACAATGCCCGGTGCTGAAGTACAACCGGGCCCTGATGATGACGATCCTGCACGACAAGGTGCACGTGGCGAAGGCTTGCAATGTGGAGGTGATCTCGCTGGATGACGCTCCGAAGGGCTACGAGGACTTCGACAAGGGCGCGGCAAAGAAGTTCGTGATCGACCCGCACGGCAGCATCGCGGCGTAATTTCCTCACTGTACTAGCAGAAAGGCCCGGACCCTTCGGGGTGCCGGGCCTCTTTGCATTTACTTCGGCGGTGCTGCAGTTGACGACGGGGCCGGGATGCCGTCGACCGTCTTCGGCTCCATCATTTCGGTGCGCGTGCCATCAGGGTCGAACAGGTTCAGCTGGCGTCGGCGGTTGATGCCGGTGCGGACCTCCAACGGCTTGGTGTAGTGGGCCTTTTCCGCGCGGGCCGCTAGATCGGCCTTACTCTTTTCGATGTCCGGCGTCTCCAGCGCAATGTGGTGTGAGGATCCAAGGGTCGCCAAGGTCTGCGGACGGTCGGTCAGCATGAACTCTATGTAGTCCTCGCTGTCGGGCAGTTTCATGTTGACCCAGCTCAGAACCTTGCCGTCCCGACTGCCGCGCCAGAACTCCTGGAAGCCCAGGATGTCGTGGTAAAAAGCCATCGAGGCGTCCAGATTCGCCACCGTAATACCCAAGTGCATCATCCGGTTGGAGATCCGGGGGCCATCCATGAATTTGCCCTTGTCCCGCATCGTCCACCCATCGGGCTCGTACTGGACGATCTCCACTTGGTGGCCGTCGGGGTCCTTGATGTTGAAGTTGGAGTTCTTGATGCGTCCCTTGGGCACGGAATCCGGCACCTTAACGCCCTTGGACTTTAGGTAGACACGCATGGCTTCGGCGTTCTCGACCTCAATCGAAATGTGGTTCAGGCGGTCGGTTTCGGGCTTGGTCTCGGGGACCAACTCGATGTACTGGCGGTCGTTGATCTTGATGAACGTGAGGGAGAGCGAGCCATCGGGCTTGTCGAGTTGGAACGGCTCGCCGAGACCGAGGAAATCCTTGTAGAATTCCCGCGCCTTGGCGATGTCGTGGACGAAGACCGAGATGTGGGCGACACCGGTTATTTTCGGGCGCTTGGGGGTGTCCTGCGCCACCCCCGAGCCAACACCGAGAAAAATCAAAGCCGACAGTGCGGACGCGAGCTTCATTTCTTCTTTCCTTGCTTGGAGTGCGGCGCATCGAAGTAGCGCGCCGCGAATTCGATGAAAACGGGCCAGTTGGGGCCGGGGGTGTGGCCCGCGGTGTGCTGGCGGAACGATACATCGCCCGCCATCAGGCCGGTTTCTATGGCCGGGAATTCGGCGGTCCCCATATCTTTTTTCCCGAGCAGTTTGTATACAGGTCCGGCACCGGCACCGGCGAGGAAGCTGCCCTTGGCATCCACCCAACCATCGCCCTTGGTGGCTCCGGCGCTGATGAAGACGGGGCGGGGTGCGCAGAGCGCGACAAGTTCATGGGAGTCGATGGGAAGGTCGTCCCAGTTCTTGGGACCAGCGTACTTGAGGAAATTCCCGGCCATCCAGTGGTACTCGTTTGTCGCGGCGACGTTCTCCACCAGTTCGCCCCAGTTGCGGCGGTGGAGTTTCAAGCCGCCCTCGCCGGAGGAACTGACGAAGGCGATGGCGAAACGGGAATCGTCGGCCATCGCGACTGCGGTGGCCTTGCCGTAACGCGAGTGGCCTTCAATGCCGACACGCTTGGCGTCGACGGCTCGGTCGGTCTCAAAGTAGTCAAGTGCGCGACTGGCACCCCAGCCCCAAGCGCGGAGTGCACCCCAGTCGTCGGCCTTCCGTGGCTGCCCCTTGTTGACCAGACCGATGATGCCCTGGGTGAGGCCCGCGCCGTTGTCTGGCTGGATGGAGGTGGGCGAAATGACGGCGTATCCCCACCCTTTGGCCAGCAGTTGCTGCTGCCAAGTGGGGCCGGTGGGGGCGGGAGGCGCACCTGGAACCGGCCCGCGACCGGGCAAACCACGGCCGAAACCGCCGACAAACCCAAGTTCCAGCATTACCGGCACAGGGCCCTTTGCGTCCTTGGGTGTGGAAAGTTGGAGGGCAATCTCCACTTTGATGTCGGGGTAGGCCGAATTGTCCACATGGCCGACAAGCGTCTTCGTAATCACGGCCACGGTGCCGTTCATCTCGTCAGCGGTCTTGGTGACCTCCCAGGTGACCTTTGGAGTCCGTTGCGGCATGCGTCCGTAGATTTCGCGGTCGAAAAGTTCGACGATTTCGGGGCGGCGCTTGTCCCACCAATCCTTGGCGTTCTTGACGGGCTTGCCGCT
>CAIPFS010000526.1 GCA_903864375.1 uncultured Verrucomicrobiota bacterium | reverse complement strand
GTCGAGGATGAAGTCCCGCACTTCATCCAGCGTGGGGGGCAGGCCGATGAGGTCGTAGGTGACGCGACGAATCAGAACTTCCTTGGTCGCATGACCGTTGGGATGCAGTCCTTCCTTCTCCAAACGGGCGAGGATGAAGCGATCGAGGTCATTCCTTACCCAACCGGCTTCGTTCACCACCGGAGGCACCGGCTTCAGGACCGGCTGAAACGACCAATGGGCCCGGGCGGCCTCTGAAAGACCGGTGAGGCGCGGTGGGCCGCCCACGCGCGGATCCACCGCCCCATCCGCGATCCATTGCCTGAGAATGGCGATTTCAGTGTCCTTCAGTTTTCCACCCTCCTTTTTGGGAGGCATGCGGAGATCCGTGTCGGTGTAGGATACCGCCCTGAGCAGGAGGCTCTGATCGGGCTTGCCGGGGGCAATCGCCGCCCCATGTTCACCGCCCGATTCCCATCCCGCCCGGGTATCCAGGGTCAGGTCTCCCTTCGATTTACCCTCCCGGCTGCTGTGGCATTTTTCACAATGCTCCGACAAAAGTGGACGGACCTTCTTTTCAAAAAACTCAACCTTGACCGGATCGTTCACCGGTTCCGCCCGAAGGATGGCCCCGGAGATGCCCAGCAGCAGGACAAGCCACACGGCACCCGTCGGACCGAATCGACGGCTGGGAAGCGGAGCGGACGGCAAGGATCGTTCCATCGGGTTCATGCGATGATGGATTGCACAATTTTGCCGAAGTTGTCCGTGAGACGGAAGTCCCGCCCATTGTAGCGGTAGGTGAGTTGGGTGTGATCGAACCCAAGCAGTCGCAGAATGGTGGCATGAAGATCATGCACGTGGACGCCGTCCCGGACGACCTCCTGTCCCAATTCGTCGGTCGCCCCGTGGGCGGTGCCGCCTTTGACACCTCCGCCGGCCATCCAGACTGAAAAACATTTGGAGTGATGATCCCGGCCGGAGTCCGCTCCCACCCGACCAGATGTTGTGGCCGTTCGGCCGAACTCGCCCCCCCAGACCACCAGGGTGGAATCGAGCAGACCCCGGACTTTCAGATCGTTGATCAGGGCGGCGGCCGGCTGGTCGATGGCCTGGGCCGTCCCCTTGATGGCATTGGCCAGATTGGCGTGGTGATCCCATCCCCCCGCATCCACCTGAACAAAACGAACACCCCGTTCGACGAGACGGCGGGCGCACAGGAGCTTCGCCCCGAGATCGCTCTTTCCGTACGCTTCGCGGGTCTCGCGGGTCTCCTTCGACAGGTCAAAGGCTTCAGGAGCCTCCGTCTGCATCCGGAACGCGAGCTCGAACGATTTGATCCGGGCCTCCAGCTGCTCCTCGTGAGGTGCCCGTTCCAGGTGCGCCTCGTCCAGATGCTTCATCAGATCGAGTTGAAGGCGCTGCTGTTCCCGGGAGGCAAATTCACTCCGCAAATTCAGCAGGGCCTGATCCGGAGGCCGATTTTGGGCGAAGTCGGCCTTTGCCCCCTGAAAAAGACTGGGCAGGAAGGAGGCCGCCCGCCATTCCGTGCTCCCGCCAAAGGTGATGAACCCCGGCAGACTGGCGTTTTCCGTTCCCAGACCATACAGCACCCAGGATCCCAGGCTGGGACGCACCAGGGTCAGGGCACCCGTATGCATCAGTTTTGCGGCCGGTCCGTGAGCCGGCACATCGGTGGTCATCGATCGGATCACGCAAAGTTCGTCGGCAACGGTTCCCAGACGCGGGAATATCTCGCTCAGTTCCAGACCGCTCTGCCCACATTTCGGAAAAGCAAACGGCGACGGAAAGGCAACCCCGGAATCACCGGGGATCGACTGGTCACGAAACCTCGCCAATTCCGGTTTGGGATCCAGGGTGTCGAGATGGCTGGGCGCCCCGCCTGCAAAAATATGAATCACCCGCCTGGCCTTGGCAGGTAGCGGTGCCTTTCGGGACACCAGCGACGGGTTTTCGTCAGCGAGCGCCGTCTCCTTCAGGAGGCAGCCCAGGGCGAGTGCGCCAAAGCCCAAACCACTTCGTTCCAGGAATTGCCTCCGCGAGGAACTGGAAAGAAAACGACCACAGGCGGATGAGCGGGTATCCATAATTTTGGCGTCCGATGTTAATTCCTGCTGGAAGCAGTGCTTGCCCAGCGAGACGGAGTCCCTTCAAAGCAGGTTACGTTCCAACCCCACAGAAGTCTGGTCCACGGATTTCCACCGCCGAAAACCACCGACCACGACGAAAAACGGTCGGACCCCATGGCGATCTCGATGGGTTGAAGCTTGACCCAGGAATCCGGTTGAGTCAGCAAATACCGGCTCAGCAATCCTATGACTTCCTAGGTTCAACCTTCCAATTCATAGTGCAATGCAAATGCAATCTTCAAAACAGCAGAACAACAATTGCATTAATATTGCAGAATCGATTTTTGCAATGTCTATCTACGTAAGTGGTTGAAAACCAGCTGTTTGTAATGTTGGCACGAAAAATGTTTCACCAGAACACGTGGATGCGGTCGGCCCCACGTCAAGGCTGTCCCAAAAGCATCCGTGCGAAAAAACAACACCTATTTGTCCATAAGATGAAATCGTTCGACCTCCACCTCATCCTTCCCCGTCTGACCGCGGTTGCCGCGGCGGCCATGCTGGTTTCGTTCCCGGCCATGGCTGAGGATTCCAATAACAAAGGAACCTCCTCCGGAGATTCGTCCAAGACGACCAGCTCCAGTTCGGATGACTCCAAGAAGACGACATCCAGCTCGGATGATTCCAAAACGACGGTCAGTTCCAGCTCGGATGACTCCAAGAAGACAACCACCAGCTCTGGTTCGGACGATTCCAAGAAGACCACGACCTCAGGTTCCGACAGTTCCAAGACGGTGAGTTCCGGCGACGACGGAAAGAGCTCCAGTTCCAAGCCGGTGGTCACGGACGGCACCGTGTCCGGAAAGACGATTAGCGATGGCTTGAAGACCGCCGCCACCAGCGGCACGGTGTCCCCGGTCCAATCCCCCGCCGACCCGATGGGATTGACGATTGTCGGTCAGACCCGTCTGGCCGGTTCAGATGCGGCCTCCGCCAATTTCCAAAAAAACCTGCTGCCCACGGCAACCGATTTCATCCTCAAGACGCTGCCCGAGAGCCGCAACAACACATCGGCGGTCAAGGCGATGCCGCTGGACCCCTCCAAGCTGGTGCTGGCCACCACCGAAAACGTCCGCGCCTACTTCGTCTTTGAGGGTGCCGGCTATGCCAATACCCTCGGCTTCAATACGACAGGCACCGGCATCAAGGACGGCGACCCGAAGATTATCTTTCCCAATGCCAGCAGCAGCGTGGGTCCCATCACCAGCGGACAGACCGGTACCCGCACCTCCAGTGAGCCGCTCCTGCCGGGCGACTTTGTCAACCTCGGGGTGATGCAGGCCGGTACCAAGCTCGACTTCTTCCTTCTGGCCAATGGGGCCAACGGGGGAACCACGGCATGGAGCACCTCGGGCAACAACCCCGACGGCATCAATCACGTTGCCTCGCTCTCCGCCCGGATGTTCGCCATCCCCAATGTCGACAGTCCCTACCTGT
>CAIPFS010000525.1 GCA_903864375.1 uncultured Verrucomicrobiota bacterium | reverse complement strand
CTCATTGGACATCCCCGTCCTCGCCTTTCTTCTGCCCTGTGACTTCACCTTGACCCGTTTTCACCCCACCTCCGCGCCCTATATGCCTCGTTATGAACCCATTCCTTCCACACCGTTGCTGAAATCGGGAGTGGGCTAGAAGCGTTATCGCTATCGAAGGGTTCCGAGCCACAGGCGGACGCTGGGGGCCAGTTCGCCGACCTGCAGGGGGATGGTTTCGTGAATGCCGTTGGTGGTTTGGAAATAGCTGGAGTTGGTTCCGAGCGCGGTCCGGAGTTCCTGAACTTCCTGGATCGGGGTGATGGTGTCGCCCGTTCCTGCTGCCAGCCATGCCCGGATCGGTCGGTCCTGAATCCACTGGATGGGATCTAGTTGACCCGGTGTAACCCCGGTGAGTTCCGGCAGGTGTCGGGCGGCGTTTCTCACCCAGCTTTCAGGGACCCAGGAGGCGTAATTATCTCGAATCCCGAGTATGGCGGTTTCCAGCCGGGCGTACGGGGTGATTGCGATTACCCCTGACACCCGATGGTCCTCCGCCGCCATTTTCAGGGCCAGCGCTGCGCCGAAGGAGGTTCCCATCACGACCAGGGGAGGGGTCAGCAACCGTTCGCGGTCCAGTTCGTCGATCAATTGGCGCAGATCGGTGGCCTCGACGGCTCCAAAATAGACCTGCCCCCCGGTGGATCGTCCGTGACCCCGCAAATCAGGGACCACGCTTCGCCATCCCTCTTCACCGAGACAAAAGGCCCAGGGCAGCATGGTTTCACCCTCCACGCTGTAGCCGTGGAGCATCAACACCGTGCCGCGCGCCGGTTCCTTGAACGGTTTGGAGCGGGATGCAGGAATGCCCTGAAAGCGAAATTGATAGTGCGTCTTCCCCTTCTTTTGGGAGGTCGTGTGCGTTTCCCGAAGCTGATAGTCGCCGGGTTCAATCACCCGATAACTGAGATGGGCGTCTGGCGGGCCGACAGCGATGGACCGGACCGGAATTTCATGGATCAGGGACTCGGGCAACGCAAAGGTCACGAGGGCGTCCGGGGCGACCCAATCGGGGTAGGCATTCGGAGCCCGCATCATCTGATGAGCCAGGAACCGGCTGGGCGTGCAGGCCAGGCCGATGGTGCCCAGTGCACCCCAGACAACAACCCGGCAGGTCCGGGGAATCCACGAGAGGGCAGCGCGCAATTCGCGACGGAAACCGGGAAAAGCCATGTTGAGGCATCCACAGAACGACATTGGAGGCATCGGGTAAAGGGCAGCCTTCCCCAATTGGAGTAAATCACGGTTTTGCTGAAGGGAATGCGTGAGTTTTCGTCGATTCCCACATAGTTTGAGCGTTGCATTCATGGACCGTCCCTTTCGTACAGCTTGGGGTCGGTGGTCTCTCCTGGCGATGGGGGTGGGCTGCTGGCTGCGTTTTCTTCCGGTCGATGCGGCCGTGGACTTTGGCCGGGACGTGCTCCCGATCCTGTCGGACAAATGCTATCACTGCCACGGACCGATGAATCCGCCCGCAAGGCCAAGCTACGATTGGATACCCGCGAAGGGGCATTTTCCGTCGTGGACGGCAAGCCCATCCTTGTTCCGGGCAAGAGCAGCGGTAGCGAATTGGTCCGGCGGGTCTTGAGCCAGGATCCGGAAGAGGTCATGCCGCCCCCGAAGGCGCACCGGGACCTGTCCGCAGAGCAAAGGGAGGTGTTGCGGCACTGGGTGGATGAGGGGGCTCATTGGGGTCGCCATTGGTCCTTTGAATCGATTTCCTCCCGTGTTGAGCTGCCCACGCCGCAGAGTGGCGAGCGGAATGAGATCGATCGGTTTGTCTTTGGACGGCTGGCGGAGGATGGCCTCAAACCGGCACCGGAGGCAGGGCGGGGACGCCTCATCCGTCGACTCAGCTTTGACCTGACCGGGTTGCCACCCACGCCGGCGGAAGTGAGCGCATTTGAGGAGGATCGATCGCCCAATGCCTATGAGCGGTTGATTGACCGCCTGCTGGATTCACCTGCCTACGGGGAGCGAATGGCGGCCGAGTGGCTGGACCTGGCCCGCTATGCCGATACCCATGGCTATCAGAGTGATCGGTACCGGGCGATCTGGCCCTGGCGAGATTGGGTCATTCAGGCCTTCAATGGCAATCTTCCCTATGATCAGTTCGTGACCTGGCAACTGGCCGGTGATCTGTTGCCGAACCCCACCCAAACCCAACGGCTGGCCACGGCGTTCAATCGCATTCATCTTCAGAACGAAGAGGGCGGGATCGTCGAGGAGGAGTTTCGTGTTTCCTACGTGGTGGATCGGGTCAACACGTTTGGCACGGCATTTCTCGGGCTCACGCTCGACTGCTGCCGGTGCCACGACCACAAGTACGATCCGTTGACCCAAAAGGACTACTACCAACTGTTTGCGATGTTTCAAAACATCGACGAATCCGGGCAGAGCGTTTACTTCGGCGACGTGATGCCGGTTCCGACCCTGCTCCTGTCGACCCCGTCGCAGGAGGAAGTCCTGAATCAACTGCATCGGGACATTCGTCGCCAGCGCGAAGGAGTGGCAACGCTTCGCACCAATGTCCAATCTGGCTTCGTCGAATGGCTCCAGCATCGCCCGACGGAGCCGGTGATCCCCGGGGTCACCGCTTCATATGGCTTTGACGAACAGGTTGACGGTCACTTCACCAACCGGGTTGCGGGCGGCAAGCCGGGCAACCCGTCGGAAAGTCCGGCGCTGACGACCGGCTTTCGGGGGCAGGCTTTGGAACTGACCGGTGAAAACGGCGTCAGCTTTCCAGGGGCGGGCGCCGTCACGCGGGCCGACCCGTTCAGTTACTCCCTGGCCGTTCAGCCGGCGCTGGTGACTCCGCGTCTTCTCGTCCTGCATAAAAGCCGGGCTTGGATGGATGCCGGTAGCCGCGGTTACGAGCTCCTTCTGGAAGACGGTCGACCGGCTGTGGGGCTGCATCACATGTGGCCCGGGAATTCCCTTAAGATCCGGTCCCTTCGAGCGATTCCAACCAATGTCTGGACCCAGATCACGGTCACCTACGATGGGTCCAGTCGGGCCTCCGGACTTCATCTGTACCTGAACGGTGAGCCAGCAGAAGTCGAGGTGATCCGGGACGGGCTTTGGCGCGACTTCACTTATGGTGGCGACGAACCTGAATTGGCCGTCGGATATCGCTTTCGTGACAACGGATTCAAGCAGGGACGGGTGGACGAGCTTCAATTCTATCACCGGGAACTGACCCGGCTGGAGGTGGCGGAACTGGCCGGGCTGCCTCACCTTAAGGAAGCCCTTGTGACGCCGGACGGGAGTTTGAGCCCTGCGCAACGCACCGGGCTTGAGGAATATTACCTTCATACCGTTGACACCAATTACATGGCCGCCGTGCGGGAGTTGGCCCGTCTTCGGCAGGAGGAGAGCCGGTTGATCGAATCGATTCCGGATCTGATGGTGATGCAGGAGATGGAGCAGCCCAAGAAGGCGCACATGCTCAAGCGAGGTGCCTATGATGCCCCGGGGGACGAGGTCTCCGCCAATACGCCCGGCTTTCTTCCGCCGCTGGCTCCCGGTCAGCCGAGAAACCGCCTGGGACTGGCCCGATGGCTCACCGACCCCTCTCATCCGCTTTTCGCACGGGTCACCGTCAACCGGGCCTGGCAGCAGATGTTCGGCCGCGGGTTGGTCGAGACCGTGGAAAACTTTGGAACCCAGGGAGCCGTGCCCACCCATCCTGCGCTGCTCGACTGGCTGGCCCGCGATTTTATCGCCTCCGGATGGAATATGAAGGGTTTGCTGCGCAAGATTGCCCTATCGGCCACCTACCGGCAGGCGTCGACAGCGTCTCCCGAACAATGGGCCCGCGATCCGGACAATCGCTGGCTGGGACGGGGTCCCGCCCGGCGTCTGGCGGCAGAAATGCTCCGCGATCAGGCGTTGTCGGTGAGTGGACTGCTTTCGCGCCATCTGGGCGGACCCAGTGTGCGCCCCTATCAACCGGAGGGACTCTGGGAATCCGCCGCGAACTCCTCTTACAGCCCGGGCCATGATGAGGAACTTCATCGGCGAAGCCTTTACACCTATTGGAAGCGAACCGTCCCGCCACCTGCCATGATCACGTTCGATGCCGCTGAGCGGAATGTCTGTGTGGTCCGGCGTCAGAGCACGAGCACCCCCCTGCAAGCCTTGGTGTTGCTCAATGACCCTCAACTGATCGAGGCCGCCCGCTGGACCGGTCAACGCATCTTGCGGGAAGGCGGATCCACCCGGGCCTCACAAATTGACTACGCGTTCCGGTTGGTGACCGGGCGGGCTCCATCGAGTTCGGAGGCGTCGGTCCTCGACCGTCTTTGGACGGGACAACAACAACGCTTCGAACGCGAGCCCGAGGCGGCGGCCCAATTGCTGGCCGTTGGGGAGGCTAAAACCGACCCAAGCCTGCCGCCGGCGGAACTGGCGGCCACCACCATTCTGGCTCAAGCCCTTCTCAATCACGACGAAGCCCTCATGCGCCGCTGATCATGAACTGTTCCTCCATTAATTTTCGCATGAACCGCCGGGATTTCTTCGGGCGGTTTGGCTACGGTCTGGGTGGTGCCGCCCTTTGGTCCCTCATGGCGCGCGACCGGGTGCTCGGTGCCACCGACCCTTCCGCCGCGCCGCCGGCCTCCTCCGGGCTGATTCAGCCGCTTCATTTTCCAGCACGTGCCAAACGGGTCATCTACCTGTTCATGAGTGGTGGTCCATCCCAATTGGACCTCTTCGATTACAAGCCGACCTTGAACAAACATCAGGGCGAGGACCTGCCGGACAGTGTGCGTCGCGGCCAGCGGCTCACCGGCATGACCAACAATCAGGCTCGCCTTCCCCTCGCTGGATCAGTCTTCAAATTTCAGCAGCATGGAAAGTCCGGCGCCTGGATCAGTGAGCTCCTGCCCTGGACCTCCCGACTTGCAGACGACCTGTGCTTCGTCAAATCGATGCACACCGAGGCCATCAACCATGATCCTGCCATCACTTTTTTCCAAACCGGCTCGCAACTGGCCGGTCGTCCCAGCATGGGGGCCTGGGTTAGTTACGGCCTGGGCAGTGCCAATGAGAATCTTCCGGCATTTGTCGTGCTCATCTCCAAGGACCGGATTGACCAGCCCCTCTATTCGCGGCTGTGGGGCAACGGGTTTCTGCCCAGCACCTATCAGGGGGTCCAGTTTCGAAATGGACGCGACCCCGTTCTCTTCCTCCAAAATCCCTCCGGAATCACCGCGTCGGGTCGCCGGGATTTGCTGGACCGGCTGGCTGAACTTAACGCGCTCCAATACCAGGATATCGGCGATCCCGAAATCAATTCACGGGTGGCGCAGTACGAGATGGCCTACCGGATGCAAACGAGCGTGCCGGAGGTGACGGACATCACCCACGAACCGGATTCGGTCTACGAACTCTACGGCCCCAATGCCCGCACCCCGGGGACGTTTGCAGCCAATTGCCTTCTCGCCCGCCGATTGGCGGAACGAAACGTTCGATTCATCCAGCTGTATCATCCGGGCTGGGACCATCATGGAGGCCTGCCCGGTGGCATCCGGCGCCAATGCCAGGATATTGACCAACCCTGTCATGCCCTGCTGACCGACCTCCGACAACGGGGGCTCCTGGAGGATACCCTTGTGGTTTGGGGCGGGGAGTTTGGGCGAACCAACTATTCCCAGGGGAAGCTGACCGAAACCGATTATGGACGGGACCATCATCCCCGGTGCTTCACCAGTTGGATGGCTGGAGCCGGAATCCAACCCGGGATATCGTACGGATCCACCGATGATTTTGGCTACAATCTGGAGGAAAACCCGGTCCATGTGCACGATCTTCAGGCGACGATCATGCACCAGCTGGGGATCGATCACACCCGTCTGACCTTCAAGTTCCAGGGTCGCTATTTCCGGCTCACCGACGTGCACGGCGAAGTGGTCAAGGGTGTCCTTGCCTGAGCCGTCCTCCGGACTTTGATGGCAGGCGCATTCCCTGTCTCAAAGAGCCGGACGGTATTGCATCTGGACGTTGGAACCGATCCACCGAAGTTGATCCATCGGAGTTTTCCCTCGATGCCTTGGCCCGGAGCCCGGAGCTAACCGCGCACTAGGGACGCAAGGGTCGCCGGGTCGATCCGGTCCGCCTGCGACCGGATGCGGGGACCAAAACCGGACTGGAGTGTACGACCGCGCTCGAGGAGTCGATCGTAGGCTTCCTGGAGCTCGATGGCACTGAAGCGGCGTCCTCCGGCGTAGTATTGTCTCGCAAGTTCACCCACGGCATAGGTGGACGCAAAAGCCACCCCGGAGCCAGTGGCCTGCGAAGCCAGGTGGCCCACAAAACTTCCAAGCAAGCTGCCAAAAAGTCCACGTGCCGTCCGTTCAGCGATACCCTCCACCACCTGCGACGCCATGCTGACGCCAGCAACGGCAAGGAATTCCCGGATATGCCCGCTGTCCAGATCGTAGCCATGGGCTTTTCCCACCCGGTACACCAGTCGCATCTGCAACGGGACAATGGCCAGGGTGGCCAGTGAATGGGGGAGCAATTCCAAAGCGCCCGCCATGATGGCCGTGTTTTGCACCATCTCCTCCAACTCAACCGGGCCCGGATTTGGCCCCGCCCCTGAACCAGCCGAGGGAGACGGTGAAGTACTTCCGCCGGGCGGGAGAATCGGGTCCGAAACCAATGCAGCGACCCGCCTCCGGACTTCCTCCGCCACTTCCGCGGAAAGTGCCAGACCCACGCGCAGCGCTTCCAAAAACCATTGCTCTGCACGATTGGGAGGACCATCCGCAGCGCAGATGCCTGCGGCCAGTTCCAAGGCTGTCACTTCGAGTCCACTCCCCCGCAGCGGGTTCGTGATCGCCGCCAGATCGAGGGATGGCGGCACGTCTCCCGGCAGAAGTGCAATCCCCAATCGTTCAGCAGCCCGGCGGAGGGCTTGTTGCTCGGCAGCGGAGGCCGAGCCGTCAGCCATCGTTGCCTGGTGACATAGGCCAAGAATCGCCTGCCGTTGCATGTCGGTCATGGGGCAAGTCTAGGCCAGACTTCAATCTGTTCCATTGGAGAATGACGCCCGGTTTCCATCCGGTGGACGCCTCGCCTCGATTAATTTGCCGGTTTCCCATCGACAGATTAAACCCTATCAACGATAGTCCAAACTCCTAAGGTGAATTCTTAAGAATAAGCAATCCTCTGACGGCGTTGGCGACTTTAACATGAAACTGGTCCGGTATACCTGCAGCGACTGTCGAGAATCTTTTGAGACCGAACAATGGGATCGCACCCCGATGTTCACGGAATGTCCGTCGGAGCGATGCGCGCGAAATCCGTCTGGAAAATGCCACTTGAAGTGCACGTTGGTTCGGGGTGAGGACAATCCGTGGGAAGACAGGACCCCCTTCTTCGTCAAGTCGTTGATTTATACGCTCAGGCAGGATGTCCGGCTGAAGCAGCTTTGCTTCCTGGCCTGCTTTTTGGTGATGACGAGTTTCCTGTTGACGCTGAAGGTGATCCCGGTTGGAGCCGGGTCATTGGAGGAATCCCCTCTCAAATTAAGTGGTGTGGGCTGGGCCAAAGGCCACTGGCATCGCCGAAAGGCGGACCACCTTCTCGCAGACGGGCGGAAAACGGAGGCGGTGGAGCAATGGATTCAGGCGTTGACCGTCAACCCGTTTGATCGCGAATCGGCTCGTTGCCTTCTTGAATTGTTTGCCGAAGCACCGACGGTGAAGCCTGGTTGGGTCCGTTTGGGTGTCGCGCAGTCGAAACGTCTGCTCGGTTTTACCGACCCAACGGTGGCGGATGTGGAGCGGGTGTCGCGGTTTTACCAACGAGCCAACCTGGTTCGCATGGCCTACACCGGCGATCGGCGACTCGTCGGACCTTTGTCCGGGGCCGGTACGGAACAAATGACGGGGCCAACGCCGAATGCAGGGCAATTGATCAAGGCCATCAAGAGTCAATTCAACGAGGGAACTTCAGAGTTGCCGGTGGAAATGGGAATCCAACTCTACCGGGAATTCTTTGAATCCGGTTCCCGGGATCGCTTTGAACACCTTTGGGCGCGACGGTTGCCCGGTCTCAATGATCGGCCTGAGGCCAGACTTTACCGGTGGGGTTGGGATTCCATGAGCCGTGATCGTCGCGGCTCGGATGCAGAATTCCAGGAATTGCAGGCGGCCGCTTTGAATCCATCCAGTACCGGATCCGCGGAAGCGAACCGTGTCTTGGTCCGGGTCTTTTGCTCTCTTCAGAAAATTCCGGAAGCCGGGGCGGCTCTTCAGCGTCTGGTTTCGACAGGGCAGGATGCCATGAGCGACCATCTTTTGCTGGTGCGCTCACTGGTCCAGCACAAGGGTGTCGGGGAACTGGAGCGCGCCGCAGAAATCTTCGGGTCCATAGTGACCCCGCCTCAAACCGTCTCGGAGGCGATTCTTCAATTGGAGGCCTGCCATGATTTGGGTCGGGACGAACATCTGATGGAGTTGTTGGACGCCGACCTGTCCGACTTCAACTATTCGCCAGCGTTGTGCCTTGCCGGTGCCCAGTTGCTGCATGCGTCGGGGATGGCTTCCGAACTGGCCAATCTTGGAGTCAGCTTTCGTGAATATGGCGGAGCCGACAAGGGCGTACGTGAATTCGGTTTTTTTGCAACGGGCCTGGCGGAGGTTCTTCGCGGAAATCGCAACGGAGCCGCCCAGAGTCTCGAGCGCTTTGTATCGAGTGGTGCGTTGGACCCGGCGTTTGTTCCGCAGGTGGCTGCCCAGCTGAAGTCACTCGGATTTGCTCGACTGGCGGCATCATTGGTTGAGCCGTCCGTGTTTCCACAGGACTCTGGAACCCAGACAGCGGCAACCACTGACCTGGAAATCAGGCGGTAAGGATGCAGTCTTCTCCCGTTACTGAATCCGGTCCTACTGGATCCATTGGCTGAAGGGTGCACGCCCTGGGGCGCCCTGCCGGTGCCTCTCCCTATCGCCCATCAAATCGACAGGGCCCTACGGCATTGGGCTGGACGTTGGTGCAGCGGGAGGAGGCTGTGTGGCCCGGATGATGCCCAGCTGAAATCCCCTCCGTTCAAGGCCCAGCCTGGGAAATTCCTTCTCATGAACGGGCATCACCTGCAGGAATGCGACGGACATCTCATCGGTCGTCTGTTCACCCCAGGTCACCCTCCGGGGAGGGTGATTCGGATTATGGATGTTTTCCTCGGAATTATCGTGCACCGCTTCCATGAGAATCCGCGTTCCTGCGGTGAATTTCATTGGAACAACGAACTGGTAATAGACCTGCCAGTTAAAATCCCAATCCCGGATCCACAGCATCGGAACGGGCGTGCCATCCGGGGGGTACGCTGTGAGCTTGAATTCACGGCCAAGGAGGTGCATGTGCGGAAAGACTCCCACCACCTCCACGTCAATCGGTAGAAGGATTTGCGACCAGGTGCGGTAGGCGGGTTCACCGGGCGGAATGTCGACCTTCATGTCCAGGAGGAGGAGATCGGCCATGGATCTCCGCGGTGGTTGATCGGTCAGGTGGAATCCGATGCTGGATTTCTCCGTCTCAGGCTTGCCGCTGGGATGCAGGTGCAGCTGGACGACTAAATCAGCCTCCTCCGGCCAGGGCATCGACATCCCGTCGGGCAGGGGAACCGGGTCATGCCCCGGTGTCCAGGTGGCCAGGCTCCCGGGGAAAAGCTGGCCGGGAGGTTTGCCTGTTCCATCGTACCCCGGGGCGGGGTCCGCTGCGTCGCGCGCACGAGCGCGGCCCGTGGTGTCCAGACACAATTGGGCGTGGTGAACCAAGCGCCGGTTGGACGGCCGAAATTCCACGGCCTTGATGTATTTCCCCGACGGAATGTGAAGCCGGAAGACAACGTTGCGGTAAACATCCCGACCCTCCGCCGGGACTGGAATCACCTCTGGCATCGTTAAAATCAGATCGGGTTGACCCAGTTTCCAGCCATCCGCGAAGCGGGGAGAATCGGGCAAATCTCCGTGGAATCCCTCAGGGGCACCCTGCGCAGCCCATTGGGAAAAAAGTTCGATTTCCGATTCCGACAACCGGCGTTCACCGATGAAGCGCCCATATCCAGCGATGCTTTTCCATGGAGGCATGAGGTGCGCGGCGGTTACCTCCTGGAGAGCCTTGGCCCTCTTTCGAGCATCCGTGTAGGTGAGCAGGGAGAACGGGGCCACCTGACCCGGGCGATGGCATTCCGCACACTGCCGGAAGAGGATCGGCGCGATATGCCGGTTGAAGGTGACCGGCTCGGAACCGGTGGCCACGGAAATGGATTCAGCCTGGGCGAACCGGAACCAGGAAGCGGCGACCCAGAAGATGGAGGCAACAGCGAGCGTTCGAACAGGCGGTACCATGGATCCGATTCCATCATCCCTGTTGGATGCTGATCCTTCGGTACACCGGATTCAGGGCCACCGACAGTGAATTCGGATCAAAAACAATTTCAAAGACCAAAAGGGAAAGTCATCCACGACAAGTTTTGAACTGCCCCTCCCCTGTCGTTCGTCGACCTCTGCGGAACCATCAATCCCGTCGTTCCAATAGCAACTGGGGTCACACATCCCGGACAAATTCGGCGTGCAAGCGGGCATAGGTGCCGGCAAGCGCCAGGAGCTCCGGGTGGGTTCCCCGCTCAATAATCCGGCCATGATCGAGCACCAGGATCAGGTCGGCATGCCGCACCGTGCTCAATCGATGGGCGATGACAAAACTGGTCCGGCGGGCGAAGAGCACTTCGAGGGCATGCTGGATCACCTGTTCGGTCTGGGGATCGACGGCGCTCGTGGCCTCATCCAGGATGAGGATGCGGGGTTCGGCCACCATCGCCCGGGTCATGGTGATCAATTGACGTTCTCCGGCACTGAGACTTCCACCCCGTTCTCCCACCACTGTCTGGTAGCCCTCCGACAGGCGGCGGATGAGTTCGTCCGTTCCCAGCTTGCGCGCCGCCCCTTCAACCTCCTCGAGGGTGGCCCCGGGACGGCCAAACCGCAGATTGTCCAGGACAGTTCCCGTGAAGAGGAAATTCTCCTGGGAAACAATCCCCAACTGCCGGTGGAGCGACTCAATGGTGTGCGCTCCAATGTCGTGGCCATCCAGCCGGATGCAGCCCAACTGGGGTTCGTAAAAACGGGCGAGAAGACTGATGATGCTGGTCTTGCCGGAACCCGTGTGCCCCACAAAGGCGACGGTCTTTCCCGCCTCAATCCTGAATGAGATGTCGCGCAAGACCCACTGATCTTCAGGCGTGGAATCATAGCGGAATCGGACCTGATCAAATTCAACCGTTCCCTTCAGCGCCGGCAGGTCAGGGGAACCCGGGCGGTTGCGAACCTGTGGCGGAGTATCCAGAAGGTTGAAAATACGCTCGGCGCTGGCCAGGGAGGAAAGAACGGCATTGTAGAGGTCGCCGATCGTCTGAACCGGGCCAAAAAACATGCCGAGATAGAGAACAAACGCGGCCAGCGCTCCCACGGTGATGCGTCCCTCAAGCACCCGCCAGCCACCAAACCCCAACAGGATGGCGGTCGCCGAACCGGCGAAAAGGTTGACCGCCGGCATGTAGGTGTGGAAGACCCGGGCGGAACTGACCCATCGATGGATGAAATCATCGTGCAGTTCCTGGAATCGATTCAGGTTGTGGGCCTCCCTCGTGAACGCCTGAACCGCCCGGACCCCACTGATGTTTTCCGCCGTCGAGGCCGTCAGGCGGGACATCGTGCCCCGGAGCTTGCGATAGGCTTCCCGTCCCCGGCGGTGGAACCAGTAGGTGGCCACTGCAAGGGGAGGGAGAACCGTGCAAATGGCCAGCGTCAACATCCAGTCGTAATGGAACATGAGAGCCAGCACCCCCAAGAGGGTCACCACGCTCGAGAGGAATTGTGAGGCACCCCAGGTCAGCAGACGGTCGAGGCTGTCGATGTCGGAATCGGCCCGGGCAATGATGCGGCCCTGGTGGGTCTTGTCGAAATAGTTCAGGGACAGGGCCTGGATATGCTCGAAGACCGCCATGCGCAGGTCATTCATGGTCCCCTGTCCGACCCGGATGGCAGAACTGACCTGAGCCACGGAAAGAGCCCAGCCGAGAAGCAGATTGGCCAGATAAATCCCGCTGACGATGAGAATGCCCTGCATCGCCCGCCCGGGTTCGGGATGGCCGGTCAGCTGCCGATCGATGCCCAGCTGGATCAGTTTGGGACCCGCCAGCCCGGAGGCGGTGGCAATCAGTGTCAGGACGATGTTAATGAGGTAGGTCCGGCGATAGGACCGGGCATAGCCGAACAGTCGGCGCAAGACGCTCCCACGCATCGGGGCCTGTGCCAGCTCCTCGTCCAACGCAATGTCGTCGTGGTTGGACATGGTCAGTGGATCGCGGTGGTTTCGAGCTGACTCTGGAAAAGGACGGAATAGGCCCCGCCACGGTGGATCAGGTCCGCATGGGTTCCCTCCTCGATGACGCGTCCCTCCTCAACAAACAGGATTCGATCCGCCAGCCGCGCGGTCGAGACCCGCTGCGTTACCAGAAGGGTCGTGCGCCCTCCCAGCAGCCCTGCCATGGATTCCCGGATTTCGCGTTCGGTCCCCGGATCGACGGCGCTGGTGGCATCGTCCATGAGGAGAATGCGGGGCTCTTTCAGCAGGGCACGGGCGATGGCGATGCGCTGACGTTGTCCGCCACTGAGCGAAATGCCGCGTTCACCGATGATCGTGTCGTATCCCTGCGCCAATTCCGAAATGAAACCGTGGGCACGGGCCATGCGCGCGACGGCTTCAATCTGCCCACGGCTCGCGGACGGATTGCCCAGGGCAATGTTGTCCGCGACGGAGGCGCTGAAAAGAAAGGTCTCCTGAAAGACGACCCCGATCACCCGTCGAAGGGAATTGAAGTCGAGCTCCCGAACATCCATCCCATCGATTTCCACGGTCCCTGCATTGGGATCGTAGAATCGGGGTATCAGGGCCAGAAGGGTCGATTTACCACCACCGGTCGGTCCCACCAGGGCTACCGTTTCTCCCGGCGCGATCGAAAAGGAAAGATGGTCCAGGGCGTTCCGCCGGGTGGATCGGGATTCTGACGGTCGTGGAGGGGGTGACGGCTTCAGGCCCTCCGTGGCCAGGGAAGGGACCAGCGAATAGGCGAAGGAGACATCAGTGAACCGAATCGATGCCGGTGCTGTCGAGGGGCCAAGGATACGGGTTCCCGGTTGAAGCGAAATCGGGGCCAGCAGCACTTCACAAACCCGCTGGGCACTTGAACCGGCGTTCTGAATGATGCTGGTGATCTGCCCGATGACCCCAATCCGATTCCCCAGGGCCAGCAGGTAAAAGAGGACCTTTGTCAGTTGACCCAATTCCAGCTCCTGGCGGATCACCTGCCGTCCGCCGACCCACAAAACCAGGGGAACACCCAGGCCGAAAAGAAACTGGGCCAGCGGAACCCGGGCTGCCCAATAGTTGACGGTCGAGGTCAGTTCCGCCAGGAACGCCTCCTTTCGCGCGCGAAATTTGGAGATTTCATCCGCCTCTCGGGCGAAGGCCTTCACCACCCGGACACCCGCGATATTTTCCTGAATGACCGTGCTCATCTCCCCATGCCGATCGTGGACTCTGCGCCAGCGCGGCTGGAGGCGGATCGCGAAATAGGCCATCGCCATCACCGTGGGCACCAGGGCCCCCAGCGTCAGCCAGCCCAGCGTCTGGTTGATCAAAAAAATAAAAACCGCGGTGCCCAAAAGACCAGCCACCACGTCGACCGAAAAAAGCAGGCAGACGAAGATGTACTCCTGGAGACGCGAGATATCGGTGCCGCTGCGGGAAATCAATTCCCCGGTACGGGCGTTGTCGTGCCAGGCAAAACTCTGACGTTGAAGGGCATCATAAACAGCCGATCGCAGGTCACCCAAGGTTCGCTGGGCCGTCAGGTTGCGCAGAGGTCCGAGGAAAAGCCCGACAACCGTCCGCACCACCACCAAAAAGAAAAAGAGGGCCACCGAATAGGCCAGGGTCTTGAATCCCGGTGATTGAAACCCGATTTCGCCGGTATGGTGGCCTAGTTGAGTGATCGCGTTCCCCAGGAACTGGGGCATCGAGAGCTCAATGGCGATATTGAACATCAACAGGCCGATCGATACGGCCACAAATCCGGGGCGGCGCCCCAGAAATCGCGTGACCAGTCCAAGCGCCCGGGCGACCGAAATCGGCTTTCCAGTCAGGGAGTTTGGGGTCGGCGGGTGCGACACAGGATGGGGAAGGTGCCAGAGGACGGAGCCCGGGCAAGGGTGAGACCCGGGACGCTTGGTCGTTGCATCGCGGGATCGAGTGTGGAAAGTTCCCGGTCTTAATTATGGCGCACGTCAAGTTGCACATCCCCGGACCGGTCGAGGTCAGTCCCCGTACCTTCGAAGCTTTTTGCCGCCCGATGATTGGACATCGCGGACAGGGCTTCAAAGACCTGTATGCCGGGCTTCAACCGCAGCTGCAAACCTTGTTGGGGACCCGACAACTGGTTTACCTCAGCACCTCCTCCGCCTGGGGAGTCATGGAAGGCGCCATTCGCAACCTCGTGGCTCGCAAGGTGTTGAACTGCATGTGCGGCGCCTTTTCGGACAAATGGTTCGATGTCTCTAAAAAATGTGGCAAGGCGGCCGAAGCCCTTCAGGTTCCCTGGGGATCACCCATCCGTGCCGAGGCCATTCGAGCCCGGTTGGCCACCGGCGAGTTTGATGCCCTGACTCTCATCCACAATGAGACCAGTTGCGGCGTGATGAGCCCCCTGGCCGAAATTGCCGCCCTCAAGCAGGAATTCCCCGGGGTCACCTTCATTGTCGATGCCGTCAGTTCCATGACCGCCGTGCCCATCGCATTCGACACCCTCGGGATTGATGTTCTCCTGGCGGGAACCCAAAAGGCCTTCGCCCTGCCCCCAGGGTTGACCGTGTTCACCTGCTCGGCCGCTGCACTGGCCAAGGCCGCATTGGCCGCCGACCGCGGGTATTACTTCGATTTCGTCGAATTCGAGAAGAATGCCCGGGAAAGCATGACGCCCAGCACCCCCAGCATCTCGCACGTCTATGCCCTCGCTGCCAAGGTCTCGGAGTTCTTCGTGGAAGGACTCCCGGAGCGGTATGCCCGGCATGAGCACACCAACCAGCAACTGCGCGATTGGGGTGCCCGTCACGGGTTCACCCTGTTCCCGGAGCCGGGTTTCGAGTCGAAGACCCTTTGCTGTTTCAACAACGGGGCGAAGCCCGGTGGACGGGTGGTCGATGCCGCCCGATTGCAGAAACTGGTCAAGGACCAGGGATTCCTGATCGACGGCGGCTACGGCAAAATCAAGGGGACCACCTTCCGTATTTCCAACATGGGCGACGAAACCGAGGCCACCATGAACGTCCTGATCGCCGCCCTCGACAAAGCCATCGCCGCCCTCTGACCTTCATCCGCACCGCCAACACTCCGCATCCCGCGGTATCAAACAGGGGGACAGGTCAATTGTCGATTCCGGCGGTGGGCTCAAAGGTTTTCTTCCCACTGGAGCTCAAGGTGCCATGAACGAGCGCCACCGGCGCGTGGACATCCCAGGCTGGGATGGAAGCGGGCCGTTGGCCCTGCGGATTCTCAACAAACGCCCTGTCCCTCCAAATGGCGCCCCCATTCCTGCTCAAGGTTCCTCCGGAGCACCGGTGTGCTCCGGAGCAGAATCCGTCGGCAGGATTACTTCAAGGTTTGCAGGAACGCCTGAATATCGGCGAGTTCCTGATTGTTGAAGATTTCGCCCATCGGCGGCATCGGGGAGGTGCCCAAAGCCTCGTAACCCGTGGCCAGTACCTTGTTGGGTTCCAGCAAACTTTCGCGAATATAGGACGCATCCTTGCGACCTGCGATGCCGTCGAGCGCAGGGCCCACGGTGCTTCCCTGGCCCTTGAGCATGTGGCATAGCACGCACCGGGCAGTGTGATGATAGAAAATATCTTCACCATGCTTCGGATCCGCCGCCGCCACAGTGTCGCCGGCATCCACAATCGGCAGAAGTTCGGAGAATTTGACGTCGTCGAAATACCCTTCGCCACGGGCCACAAACAGAATGTTGATACTGGCCTGAGTCGCCTTTCCGCTGCGGTAGGTGACTTCCACCTCGCTCCATTCGCCGTCCTTGGTGACCCGGGTGGTCTCGGCGCGGTTGATATGATCATTGAAGCTGAGTTTACCTCGCAATTGCGTTCCTTTGACCCAGCCAGACAGCCGGTACTCGGTGTCCGGCTTGAGCGTTACCTCGGCGTGCAGGCTGGTGTCCGCTTCACCGCCGTCGGCAATGCACCGCATGGCCCGGTTCCCCGAGTGGCTGAGGCCGGGACCAGATACAGACTCCCAACGCGCAGCGACATTGGCCGGCCTATCCCCGTAGTCGCGCCGCTTCCATCCCTCGGGAAGCCCATCGGCTGCGAGTTGCTCCAACCCCCCGTTGGGCAGCAGATTGGGTCCCTCTTGAAACAATGGCACGCCATGAACCTTGGAAAGAATTCGCGTCGCCTCGTTCAACCACTCATCCGAACGGTGAATCGGATTGCGGGACAGCGTCGCAACCAGGGTTTGAATCTCTTTGCTGGAGGGGAACTGGGCCAGTTTGACCAGCGCCGCAAGGCGGGTCACCAGGTCCGGGTCTGCAACAACGCCCGAGCTAAAATAGAGCCCGAGGGCCTCGGTATCCGTTCCCAGTGCCCGAACGGCATTCCGGCGTAACTCCGGTTGCCGTGAGAGCAGGGCCAGTCGATGGGTCATGACGTCCAATTGACCCAGCCCATGAAGGGACCAGAGCGCATGGATCGCAGCCGGCCCCGCCTGCGGATCGGCAATCGTCGCCCTCAAGGCATCGGCCGTCGACGCAACCTTGCCTTCCACCAGCAATCTTTGGGCGGTCTGACGCCAGAACAAATTGTCGCTGCGAAGGGCTTTGACCAGCGTCGGGCCGTCCGCTCCCGCCAATGACCGCACGGCAGAGGGTTTCGCCTCGTTCCACACCAATCGATAGATGCGCCCGCGCCCGTGATCCCGTAAAGGATTCTCATGGGCTCCACCCGGCCCGGTCTTCGCTTCGTAACCGCCCCGCGCCACGCTGGGGGTGGGGTTGTGTTGGATGATGAAATTCTGCCAATCAGCAATCCAGATGGCTCCGTCGGGTCCGACCTCTGAAAAGACCGGAGACATCCACTCGTCGCTGCTGGCCAGGAGGTTGAATCCGTCGCGGGCCACAAAGCCTGCGCCTTGGGGCACAACGTCCATCAGCGAGACCAGCTTCATGGTTGGCTCGCACACCATCGCCTTTCCCTGAAGGCGGGGCGGAAGGTTGGAAGAGTAAATGAAGGCGCTCCCCGCCGCCGCGGTGTAGCCGCCGAACACATCCACCTGACGATAGTTGGATGTGATCGGGTGCGCTTTGTCCTCCAAATTAATTTTCCTGGCGGTCATCCCCTTCATCCCCGCGGGATAGGCCGTGACAGGGATACCCCCGTAGAAAATCGGCGCCCCATTGGCCGTACCACCAAAATCATCGCCCGCCGCGTTGGCGCTTTGCCCCCAGGAGTTGTTGGAGAATTGGTGCAAAAACTCGATGGCTGAGCCGTCGGATTTAAAGCGGTAGGTTCCCATGCCAAACTGGCGGTGAACACCGCCGACATCGCCATCGAAGCCCGAATACCCAACACACCCGTACAACCAGTTGTCGAAGCCCCGATGCAGGTTGTTGGCTTGTGCATGGGTATCCCCGATGCCCCAGCCCTCCATCACTACTTCGCGCACGTCCGCCTTGTCGTCCCCATCGGTGTCCTTCAGGAACAGAAAACGGGGCGATTGGGCCACGATGACTCCTCCGCGCGCAAAAACCAGGCTGGTCGGGAGATTCAGGTGTTCGGCAAAGATGGTAAACTTATCGGCCCGGCCGTCGCCGTCAGTGTCCTCACAGATTTTGATGGAATCGTTGCCCTCGCCTGAGGTGCGCACGCCGTGCGGGTAGTCGCGCGTTTCGCAAACCCAGAGGCGTCCCCGCTCATCCCAGGCCATGGAAATGGGTTTGGCGATATCCGGTTCCGTTGCAAAAAGCTCCAGATGACAGTCCAGGGGCACCTGGGTGCGCTCAACACTCCCCTTGACCGAGAAGGGATGCTGGAAGGTCACAGCGTTCGGTCGCTTCTCGTAGTTGGCCACGTTGGGATTGGCTTCGCGCTGCTCGGGTTCCCGTTGGGCCAGGAAGGCCTGCCAGCTGGTCAATCGCTTTTCCCCCACGCCAGCCAGAAGCCTCGCTCGAAACTGCTCGTCCGTTTCCGTCGCTGCGGAGGGAACGACCGTCGGAGGGGCACCCGCACCCAGTTGAACATGGCTGTTGTCCAGCACGACCGCATCCTCCGTGGTTCTCCACCCCGATGGCATCTGGTCCAGGTCCGTCACGTAATCAAACCAGATGGCGTCCCGCCCCCATTTTTGCATCAGGGCATGGCAACGATCGGCGGAAGCCGTCCCAGGCTCACCCACATAAAGAATGCGGAGGGGTCCTGTGGCGGATAGGGCTGCTGGGGCACAGGCCACGGCCATGGCCAATGCGATCGGGAGAATTCGTCTCATACGGCGGGTCAAGGATGCCTGTGGAGCCCATGGTCTGCAATCGTTGGCCGTGAGAAAAGGCAGGGTGGGAAATACCAGACCCGCATTGCCCCCGTCCCCCTGGACGGCGCAAGCTCTCGTCCGGATGAAGCCTGACCGTTTGCAGGGCAATTTGTTTGGTCGCCGTCGGTTCCTTCAGGGATTGAGTGCCGTCAGCCTGTTCTCTCTACCGGAACACGGGACCGCGGCAGAGACCGCGGACCACCCCGTTTCCAGCACCGCCGTTCCCACGCCCGCCCGATTAAAAGTGATCGTTTCGGGCGGCCATCCGGGAGATCCCGAATATGGCTGCGGCGGGACCATCGCCCGCTACACCGACCTCGGGCACGACGTCCTGATGTTGTACCTCAATCAGGGCGATCCCCTGCAAACCGATTCGCGACCGGCAAGTCCTGTCCGGAAGACGGAAGCTCAGAACGCCGCCCAAATCCTGCACGCCCGGACCGCGTATGCCGGTCAGATCGATGCTCATGCCGTTATCGATGCCGTTCATTCCGATGCCTTTCATGCGCAACTGGCCGCAGAGAATCCCGACGTGGTCTTCACCCACTGGCCCATCGACAACCATGCCGACCACCGCGCCATGTCCATGCTGGTCTATGAAGCCTGGCGACGCATGGGGAAGTCCTTCGCTCTTTACTATTACGAGGTATCCAACGGGGAGGACACGGTCCAATTTTCACCCACGCAATACGTCGATATCAGCCACACCGAAATTCGCAAACGCCAGGCATGCTTCGCTCATGCCAGTCAGTCTCCCGAGCGTTACTACCCCGTCCAGGAGGCCGTCACCCGGCTTCGAGGGTTGGACTGCGGAGTCCGTCTGGCGGAAGCCTTTATTCATCACCTCCAAAGTCCGGATGGCTGGCTGCCCTCCCGCCGGTGAACTTGGACGCTCACCCGACGGCCCCATGAATGATCCACGCAGTCTTGACGCAGTACGGCAGGAACTTCGTTCCCCCATCAATCATATCCTGGGTTACTGTGAGCTCTTGCTGGAAGAGGAGGTCCTGCCGGATGCCACCGTGAATGACCTCCGCAGAATTCAACGGAGCGGCAGGCAGTTGCTGGAGCTCGTTTCACACCACATGGACCCCGCTGAATTTCAGTCCCCCAAAGACTGGCGCACGGTACGTCACGACTTCCGGACTCCCATCAATCAAATCGTGGGCTATACCGAAATCCTGCTGGAACAGGCCGGTGAATCCGACCAACAGGACCTGATGTCGAGTCTGATTCATATGCGGTCCGCTGCCCATCACTGGATTGGAATGATGGAACAACATCTGTCTCGAATCGCATCCCCCGAGCCGGCGAACTTAGAAACGGGAGATGAGATGCCTGTGGAGGAGGCATCCGGGAATGAAGAACGGCAATCGGGCCTTCCGCTTGAGACCGGTTGGGATGCCTTGTTCGGGTCACTTGTGGTGGTGGATGATGATCAACCCAGTCGGGAACTCCTGGCACGCCGACTCCGCCGGCTGGGATTTCAAGTCGCGACGGCGGCCGATGGCTATGAAACCCTCAACTTGATCGATCGGCAACCGTTCGACCTGGTACTCATGGATTGGACCATGCCGGGTATGGACGGACTGGAATTGCTCCAGCGCATCCGGCAAAAGCATACGAGGATTCAGCTCCCGGTCATCATGGTCACCGGAAGGGATGCCGGAGCCGACGTGGCGGAAGCCCTGGAATCCGGAGCCAATGACTACCTGACCAAACCGGTCGATTTCCAGGCGGCGATGGCCAGGGTACGCACCCAGCTCGAGTTGAGGCTGACGCACATGGAGTTGGACAGACAAATGACCGAGACTCGTCGGTTGGCGGATGAACTCGCTCTGCGCAATGAGTTCATCAAGCGGGTCTTCGGACGGTATGTCACCGATCAAGTGGTCCAAAGCATTCTTGAGGATCCCAAAGGTCTCGATTTGGGCGGTCAAAAACGCGTGGTGACGATCCTGATGTGCGATTTGCGGGGCTTCAGCGGCCTCGCGGAGAAGCTCGAGCCCGAGCGGGTGGTGGAGCTCCTCAATGTCTATCTGGGAGCCATGGCCGAGATCATTATGAAGCATCAGGGCACAATTGATGAATTCCTGGGAGACGCCATCCTCGCGGTGTTTGGTGCACCGCTGGCCTGCCCAAACCATGCCGAATCCGCGGTGGCCTGCTCGCTGGAAATGCAGTTGGAAATGGACCAGGTCAACCGACAGTTGAACCGCCTTGGAATCCCACCGCTCGAAATGGGCATCGGCATCAATACTGGCGAGGTGGTGACCGGAAATATCGGCTCCATCCAGCGGACCAAATACGGGGTGATCGGTGCCCAAGTCAATCTGGCCGGACGGATCCAATCCACCTCGGTCGGTGGTGAGGTGCTGGTCTCCGAATCCACGTTTCAAGCAGTGAATGGAAACCTGCGAACCGACCGGAGTTTCTTCATCTGGCCGAAGGGCGCCTCCGCCTCGGTTCATCTGTGGAGCGCTGTGGGAATTATCGGTCAGGAGCATCTGGACCTTCCCGCCCTGGACCTTTCCGGGAAAGGTTTGACCTGGAAGCAGACCGTGAAAGGAAGCCTTGTTTCGGAGGCAAAGACAGTCTCTGAAAATGGCTTCGACGCGTTCCTCAAGATCCTGTCCTCCCAATGCGGCATTTTGGAAACTGATCAGCTCCTCTCGGCCCGCTGCGATTTGAAGCTGGTGTTCGATGCGGCGTCCGACGGTGCCCGGGAAAGCGTCTACTGCAAAGTCATGGAGGACCACCCCGGCGAGTTCGGATGGGAGGTCCGGTTCACCTCGTCCCTGCCGCAAGCCTTGATGCCGGCCTAATGTCGTCTATTCCAAATAGCTTACCGTTTGCCGCGAGGGATTTTCGGCTCCCGCGAGGCGACGAGCGACGAGCATACCCGCAGTGGTCTGTGAGGAGCGAGGAACGAAGCCCTGGGGCATTTTAGGCGCAACAAACAGCAAGCTATTTGGGAAACACGACGCTAGTCCCCGGCAGGCGATCCGCTGACCGTTTTATGCCAACGGGGGGGCCCTGTTCAACCGCCGCCATTGCCACCGCCGCGATTAATATCCTTTGGCTTCGAGTTCCGCCTTTTTGCTGATGGCCATCGGGTTGCTGTACCAGTTCCACTTCACGGACAAGTCGAAAAGTGCCTTGGCTTCGTTGGTTCGTCCGCGGGTCAGGAGATTCCAAGCCACATGATTGGCCACTTCCACATGGTTGGTGCCCAGGGCCAACGCCCGGTCAAAATCGCGTGCGGCACCATTGGTATCCCCAAGCCAATGACGGGTTCGGGCCAGCGCCAGCACGGCCTCCGGGTCCTTCGGGTTGAGGCTCACGCTCCGTTCCAGCCAGCGAATGGCCTCGATCCCGTTCGTTTGCCAGCTGCGATCACCTTGGAAGCTGAGTCGACGGTAATTATCCCCCAATTCAAGGGCGGTATGGGGATTTCCAGGGGCCACGGCGGCTGCGGCCTGAAGTCGTTGCAGGAGGATTTCATCCACCCGGCTGGCTTCAGCAGCATGATTGAGCAGGGAGGCTTCCTGGGAATTGCGAACGATGCGGGGTGTCAGCCAGACCAGACCGACGAGACCGACAGCGGTCACCACCCCCCGGACAGCTCCCCTTGAAGAGAGCCAGTATCCGTCGGTGGCAAATCGGAGATGGGCCGCCAGAACTCCACCGAGAAGCGCCGCCAGGAGACTGATGGCCGGAATTTGGAGGTCGAAATCAAACAGGCAGTGGAAAGCCAGGCCCCCAAGTCCGGCAACAGTCCCAAAAAAAAGCGCGGATCGATTGCTGAGACGTTGGCCGAGGTCATTGATGCCCCGTTCCACGTACTTGGCGGTCCGCGCCAGGCCCAGAATAAAGAGAACGATACCGGACCCAAGCAGGGTGCCCCCAACCAATCCGTAGTCCACCAGGACCTCCAGATACTCGTTGTGCGTGAAGCCGGGATGGACCTGGATTTGACAGGGACGGTAAGCGGCAAATTCCACATCAAAATGGTGGGGGCCGACCCCGATGATGGAATGGTCCCGCCACATGGCGACGGCCGGGCGCCACAGCCAGAGCCGGGAGGACCCGGCATCCAGGTTGGACACGCCCGCAATGTTGGTGATCCGTGCCCTGGCCTTTTCCACTGAACTGACATAGCCGAGCGCCGCAGCGGCAAAAATCACGGCGGCGACGACGGCCGGCCAGCGAAGTTCGGATCGGCGGGAGACAATGTAACCCACGAGCAGCAACAGGCCGAACCCCGATGCCACCCAGCCGCCGCGGGACATGCTCACGGCAACTCCCGCCATCATGACGAGAGCCGCATAGGCATGAAACACCTTGATCACGGCGGGTTCACGTCCAAGGAAAACGACGCCCCAGGAAATGGGGATCAAAACGCAGAGGAACCCTGCCAGATGGTTCGGATTGACGAATGTGCCTCCAGCCCTCTTGGAATAGCCTGCGGGTTGTTGCAGCCAAAGGACGGAATCCGACTCTTTTAACAACTGCAGAACGGCATACCCGGCAATCAGGCATCCCACGGCAACCATAAGATGGGGCAGCCATCGGGAGGACTCGTTGCGTTGAAGCGTTTGCAGGGCGAGGAAAAAGGTCAGGATTCCGAGGACGACCTGCACCAACGCCCGTTCAGCGGCATAGGGGCTGGTCACGTTTTGAGCCCGCCAAATGGCATAGCCCACAAACGCCAACAAGGGCCAGATCACCGGATGCAGGAGAAGCCGTGGCTTGGGTTGGACCCAGATTCGAAGCATCCACAGCGCCAGGGCGACCGGAACGGCCAGTCCTATTTCGGGATTGCGAACGCCGCCGAACAGCACGGCAGAGAGGGAGATGGCCGCTACGAGCAAAATGCCGATGCCCTTCTCCAGATACTGGTCCACTTTATCCCTGTTCCACATGACGAGAGCCGGAGAGTCTACCGTCCGCCGCCGGGCTGAGGAAGGTCGAAGTTTTTGAACATAATTCACTCGCCAATGCGGGGCGTCCGGAGGAAAACATCGTTTTTGGGCAACCCATGAACGAACTCATCGTCCTCCTCGATTTCGGAAGCCAGTATACCCAGGTGATCGCCCGGCGGGTCCGTGAAGCACAAGTGTACTCGACGATTCTTCCTTTCAATACCCCCGCTGAAGAGATTGCCAGGCTCAAACCGAAGGGATTGATTTTATCGGGTGGGCCTTCCAGCGTTTATGCAGAGGGGGCTCCCCTACCAGACCCGGGAATTTTCGCTCTCGGCATCCCGATTTTGGGGATCTGTTACGGAGTTCAATTGCTCGCCCATTTTCTGGGTGGGAAGGTGGAACCAGGCCAGAAACGGGAATACGGAAAAGGCATTCTCACGGTCTCGGATTCTGCCTGCCCGCTGTTTCGGGAGTTGCCGGAGACGTTGCAGGTCTGGAACAGCCACGGCGACAAACTCACCCAAATGCCGGAGGGATTCCGTACCGTGGCCACGACCCCAAACTCGGAGTACGCCGCGATTGAAGACCGGTCCCGACACCTTTTTGGAATTCAATTCCATCCCGAGGTGGTTCACACCCCTCTCGGTCGCGAGTTACTTGCCAATTTCATCCATGGGATCTGCGGCTGCAAGAGAGACTGGACGATGAAGCGGTATCTCGATCAGGCCACGGAGGAATTGCGTGCCCAGATTGGTCAAGAGCAGGTCATCCTGGGACTGAGCGGCGGAGTCGATTCCAGCGTCGCGGCGGCATTGCTGCACCAGGCGGTCGGAGACCAGTTGACGTGCATTTTCGTCAACAATGGATTGCTCCGGTCGAAAGAGGCGGAGGTGGTACAGCGGGTCTTCGGCGAGAATTTCCGAATCCGGCTCAAGTACGTGAACGCCT
>CAIPFS010000524.1 GCA_903864375.1 uncultured Verrucomicrobiota bacterium | reverse complement strand
TCCCCCCTCGGAATGGGGGCCGTTGTCGCTGGTGATAATGACCACCGTATCCCGGTCGACACTTCGTCGTTCGAGTTCAGTGAAAATCTGGCCAACATGGTCATCGAACCGGGTGATCATGGCAGCCTTGGCCTGCTCAGCCAGTGGCCAGTCCTCCCGACGGTAGCTCCCCAGTGAGGGAACCTGCATGCCATTGGTGCCGAGTTCGTTGTTGGCATGAGGAAGAGTTGTCGCCAGGTAGAGAAAAAAGGGCTCAAACTGATTGATTTTGATGAAATTCTGAGCCGCCTTGACGAAGAGGTCCGGGGAATAGCTCTGAGTCTTCCCATTGAGGTTCCCCAAAATGATTCGGGGGGTGGTCTCATCATTTCTCCAGAGTTCGGCCGGATAATAATTGTGGGCCGATACCTGATCGGAATACCCATACCATTCGTCGAAACCCTGGCGGGTGGGTGCACCCGTGCTTCCGGGGGGGCCCAAGGCCCATTTCCCGAGGGCACACGTGACATATCCGCCTGCGTGCGCCACGCGGGCCAGGGTGACCGTGTCGGCTGAAAGAGGCTTTTCATCGTTGGACCGCAGTTGTCCATGTCCGGAGTGAAGCCCGGTCATCAGGCTGCAGCGGCTGGGAATACAAACGGTATTCCCGGCATACACCTGCATGAATTGCATCCCTTCAGACGCCACGCGGTCCAGGTTGGGAGTCCGGATGCGTGTCTGGCCGTAGCAGCCCAGGTCCCCGTAGCCCAGATCGTCAGCGACGATGAGGATGATGTTGGGTGTTGTGGCCTTGCGATCGAACCCGCGAATGGGTGGTCGATTGGTCACCTGGGCCAGGCAGAGACCGGTGGCCATCAGCCACGTTGAAATTTGAAGGAAGGATTTGATGAACCCCATGGGCGTTAGCGGAGGTAGGGAATGGTCAGCGGCCCCTGGGGCAGTACGGCGACCCGGGCCTCCGGCCCAAACCGTTGCAATGCATCAGTGACCGTCGATGGGATGTCGTGACACGGGGTCAAATGCGCGGCTTGCAGCACCGCATCGGACATGGAGGAATAAACGTGAATTTCCGCACGTTGCAACAGCAGGCATTGAATTTGGGCCTGCCACTGTTCCGCCCGTTGGAACCCGGGTGACGCCAGGAGGGCGAGAACTTCCTCAGGAGTCCTTCCATCCCGCAGAAGGCGGTCAAATGGACTTCCGGCGGGAATTCCCTCCCGGCATTCGGCTGCCAGAATAATCAAGCCGCCCTTGCGGACGATGCGAGCTGCGGCACTGACCCCCTTGATACCTTGATATAGGTTCAGGTCGAGGGGGTATCCCGAATTGGTCGTGACCACGATGTCGAACGGGGAATCGACGGACTGCATTGCCGAGGCCCTGACAAACTCCCGTCCCGCCCGATGTGCCGCGCGCAGATCTCCGGCAAATACTCCCGTGATCGCCCGGTGATCATTGAGTGTCACGTTGAGAAGGAATCCACCGCCAGCCCGGGTGGCGATCTCCAGCAGTTCTTCCCAAAGCGGATTCCCCTCACAAATGCCGAACGTGGCATTGGGCTCGGAAAGGTGATGGGCTCCGTGGTTGCTCATGACGGTTTCCAGATGGGCAACTCCCGGCATGAGGGCCTTGGGACCACCGCTGAAGCCGGCAAAAAAATGCGGTTCGATAAAGCCGGTCAGGATGCGGAGATCGGCTTCAACCGCGATGCGATTGATGAGGGCGGGAACCCCCGTTTTGGTGGTGCCAACCGCAATGCAGGCTGCATGGTTTTCGGGTTCGTGGTTGATGACCGTGTAGTTGGCAACCACCTCGGGGGTCAGCATCTGCTCCAATTCCTCACGCGTGTTGGGCCGGTGAGTTCCCAATTGGTTGAGGAGGGTGATTTGAGACCGTGCAACGCCCTGCTCCTCCAGGTATTCCAGCAGCCATGGGATGATGCGCCGGTTGGGGGTCGCCCGCGTGATATCCGTGAAGAGGATCACAATCCGCATTCCGCTCCGGAGGAGAGACTTCAGGGGCGGGGTGCCGATGGGTGTCTCGAGGGCGGTGCGGAAGGCGCCTCGTTCATCCGGCAGTCCAGGACGCGGCGCTGGGGCGATGACCGTGGTCCGATGTTCTGGAAATTCCACCGACAGTTGGCCCTGCCCATAGGCAAGCGGTACGTGCATGGGGTGAGTCTTCCGTCCGTCGTGAATTGGCGCAATGCCGCAGAGGCTGTTGCTCTTAAAGATTCGAGTTCAGCCTGGGTCAATACCCCGGAGGAACCCCATTCAACGATTGCCGCTTTGCCTCCCGGCTTTCTTTTTCCTAGGCTTTGCCTCCAATGCTCGACATTAAGCTACTGCGTGAACGTCCTGATTTTGTTCGGGAACGCCTTTCCCTCCGCCATGGAGGCGACGAGGGGAAGGTGACGGAAATTCTGACCCTGGACGAACGGCGGCGTTCTGCATTGACCGAGGCCGAGCAGTTGAAAGCCCGCAGGAATTCCCTTTCCAAGGAAATTGGAGGCTTGATTGCACGAAAACAACTGGCGGAAGCCGATGCCTCCAAGGCGGAGGTTCGGAAAATAGGGGATCGGATCTCCGAATTGGATGGGGAAATTGCCGTCGCTGAAGCGGCTCGGGATCAACTTTTGCTGACCATCCCCAACCTTCCCCATGACACGGTGGCGGAAGGGCGGACGAGCGAAGACAACCCGGTGGTCCGGGTGTCAGGCACTCCGACCGCCTTTGATTTTGCTCCGCAGAATCACGTCGAGTTGTGCAATCGCCTGGGGCTGATCGATTTTGCCCGCGGGGCCAAGTTGAGCGGCAGTGGTTTCTTGTTGTATACGGGTTGGGGGGCGCGGTTGGAGAGGGCGCTCATCCAATTCCTTCTGGATTTGCATACCACCGAACACGGGTACGTCGAGGTGGCCCCTCCGTACATCATCGGGGAGCATTGCATGGTCGGGGTCGGTCAATTCCCCAAGTTTCGTGACCAGGCCTATGCAGTTCAAGAGGGGTTGGATACTTCCACCCTGGGCAGACTGTACCTCATCCCAACAGCCGAGGCTCCTGTGGCGAATATCCACCGGGAGGAAATTCTGCCAGGCTCCCAGCTGCCCGTTCAATATGTTGCCTATTCCCCCTGTTTCCGGGCCGAAGCCGGGGCTGCGGGATTGGGAACCCGCGGAATGATCCGGGTCCACCAGTTCGACAAGGTGGAACTGATCAAGATCGTGGCCCCGGAAAATGGTTATCTGGAATTGGAACGGTTGGTTGCAAACGCCGAAACGGTCCTTCAACGACTGGGATTGCATTACCGGGTCATCTGTCTGTGCACCGGCGACATGGGATTTGCCTCGGCCAAGACCTACGATATCGAGGTTTGGGCTCCGGGGCAGGGGCAGTTTTTGGAGGTTTCCAGCTGTTCCAACTGCGAGGATTTCCAATCCCGGCGGATGAACCTCCGGTACAAGACTGAGTCCGGGGAAAACCGCCTGCCACACATTCTCAATGGTTCCGGCACGGCCCTGGCCCGACTTTTTGTCGCCCTCATTGAGACGCATCAACAGTCGGACGGCAGCATCCTCATTCCCGAGGCGCTCCGCCCGTGGCTGAAGGCGGACCGTATTCCGGCAATGAAATAGGTCCATCCCGCTCCATTCCGGTTGGACGGAATGGAGCTTTCCCTCCCGCAGGAATCGTCGGGCTAGACCTTGGGGCGCAGTTGGGGAAACAGGATCACATCGCGGATGCTCTCCTGACCCAGGAGCATCATGCACAGGCGGTCGATGCCGATGCCGATACCGCCGGCGGGAGGCATCCCGTGTTCCAGGGCGACGAGAAAATCTTCGTCCAGTTTTTGTTTTTCGCCGCCGGCCTGGCCTTCCAGACGCTGCCGCTGCTCGATGGGATCGTTCTGCTCGGTGTAACCCGGGGAGATTTCCTGTCCGTTGATGCAGCATTCGAAAACCTCCACCGTTTCCGGATCATCCGGGGAAAGCTTGGCGAGAGGAACCAATTGGTAGGGCAGGTGGGTGACGAAGGTGGGTTGGATGAGGGTGGGCTCCACCAGCTTTTCGAACACGGCCGATGAGACTTCGAAATCCTCATAGCCGGCGGCAATATCCCCGCCCAGCTTGAGGTCTTCGATCGCCCTGCGTCGACGCTCGGCGGGAGAGACCTCAAACCAGTCGGCGCCGGCGACCTCGCGAACCAGATCGCGATATCGCGCCCGGCGGAAGGATCCCAAATCAATGGTCTTGACCACCTCGCCCGTCTCGTTCCGGTGCTCGATCACCAGCGTGCCAACGACCTTCAATGCGACATGCTGAATCAGCGCTTCAACGAGGTTCATCATGGTCGAGTAGTCACCAAACGCCTCGTAGGCCTCCAGCATCGTGAATTCCGGATTGTGGCGGCGCGAGAGCCCCTCGTTACGAAAATTACGGCCAATTTCGAAGACCTTGTGATAGCCACCCACCAGCAGGCGCTTGAGATACAGTTCGAGGGCAATCCGAAGGAAGAATTCGCAACCCAGGGAATTGTGGAACGTCTTGAACGGTTGCGCCGCGGCTCCGCCCGGAATGGATTGCATCATCGGCGTCTCCACCTCCATGAACCCACGATCGTGCAGGAAGGTCCGGATTTCATGGACGATCGCCGATCGCTGTTGAAACACCTGGAAAGCCGCCTCGTTGGCCATCAGGTCAAGATAGCGCTGCCGGTAACGAATCTCGGTGTCCTCCAGGCCATGCCACTTTGCGGGCGGGGGACGGAGGGCCTTGCTCAAGATGGTCACGGCATCGAGTCGGACGCTGGGTTCGCCCGTCCGTGTCCGGAACAATACGCCCTGAACTCCGAGAAAATCCGCGAGGTCGAGATTTTGAATCAACGTCAGGGCATCCGCGGGCAGGCTGCTCTTTTGAGCGTAGACCTGGACGCGTCCGCTGCTGTCGCGCAGGTCGAAGAACTGGCTTTTCCCCATGTCCCGGTGGGCAGTGACGCGTCCGGCGATGCGGACCACGGTGCCTTCAGTCAATTCACCGCGGTCGAAGCGTTCCCGGGCAACCCCACACCCGATATCGGGGGTGAATTTGTTCATGAACGGGTTGATGCCCATCTCCCGAAGAGAGGACAGTTTCGATTTCCGTTGCTCGATCAGTGCGCTGGTTTCTTCCATACCGGAGGGCTATCAGAGCATACGGGACGAAAACCCGGCAAGTCTGACCGTGATCGAATCAGGCTCCCACGCGGGCTCCCAACCGATAGCAGGGGGCCAGCGAAGGGCCGAAGAATCTTCGAGAGGAGGCAGGACGGGGAGGGAGGCGGAACGATCGATGCGGGTTGTCTAAGGCTTGGGAGCTTCGACGACGATCTCAAAAATGCGGTGCATCCGGGTCAATTCGAGAATCTGGCGCACCTGTGGCGAGGGATTGAGGATCCGAAGGCTGCCTCCCTGGCCGCAAAGAGTCTTGTGAACGGCAATGAGCGCTCCGAGGCCGGAGCTGTCGACGAAGCGGGTCTCTGAAAAATCGATGTCCACGCGTTGATGCCCGGCGCCAAGAGAGCCCCGAATCTGGTCCCGGAAGGCACCGGCGGTGGCGGAATTCAATTCGGCAAGCTGAGTGACCCGCAAAGTGTGGTCGGTGGTCTCGAAATGCATAAACCGATGACAGCAGGGATGGTGTGGAACGGACGCGAAGCGGAAGGGCGTGGCAGTCATCCAACAGCCCGACATCACACTTTCGGACAAAATACCAACGGGTCAATGTCTCTTTGAACCCGTTTCCTGATTCAGGCCACCTCGCAGTCCCGTGGGAAGTTCATCCGCCAGCTGCCCAAGGGTCGGGCTAAACTCAGCGAAGGCGGTGGCGATGGCGGTGGCGAGCCGAATCTGCTCGGGTCGGACATTCTCTCCTTCCGTTTGTTCAAGCTCCCGGGCCAACTCTCCAACCCTGCGAAGTCCAAGAGGGAGGCAGCTTCCGACCAAACTGTGAGCCTGCCGGCGAATGCCCGCCTGTTCTTGTCGGTCCACCGATTCCTTGAGGGCCGCGATCTTGGTCGGGATCTCCATCAAGAAGTCTTGAATCAGGGCGGCCACTTCGTCGGCTCCCAAATCGTTTCCCAGGCTGTGGATGGTGGATTGCAGATGCCGGATTTCGTCCTCCCGCCGGATGAAGTCCGCGGCAGGGGACGCCGGTACGTCGAGACTCTCGATGGCTACCTTCAGCTCATTCAAGCCCACGGGTTTGACCAGATAGTCGTTCATTCCGCATGCGAGGCATCGTTCACGCTCCCCGGGGAGCGCAGCGGCCGTCAGGGCGATGATCCTGACTCCTGACGCTCGATGTGTTTCGGCCTCCCATTTGCGAATCAACTGGGCCGCCTCGTATCCGTCGATTTCCGGCATATGGCAGTCCATGAGGATGACATCAAAATTTCCCTTCAGGGCCGCGTCGACGGCCTCGCGTCCGTTGGCCGCCAGAGAGAAATGGTGACCCAACGTCTCCAGCATGAAGACGGCCAAACGGCGGTTGATGTTATTATCCTCCGCCACAAGGACATGCAACCGCCGAAGGGGTGCCGGGGAAGCGGCGAGAAAGTGGAGCCCACCGCTACCGGAGCCGGATGGATCGCGGTTTTCAAGCCAGTTTCGAAGATTGGATCGGCGCAGCGGTTTTCCGATGAAGCCGTCAATGTGAGCCAACGTTTTTGAGGACCTCAAGGAGTCGGTCAGGCCACCCGTCAGCGCGACACGGGGCCTGATGGATGAACCCGATGAGTTCAGCGAGTTAATGACCGCCATCGCGGCCTCTCCGTACCAATTTCGATCAATCAATGCGGCATCGAAGGGGCCGGCCTCCAGACGTCGCGCCCATTCCAGCTCGGATTCCACCATTTCGAACTGCCAGCCTTCCGATTGCAGGGCTGCGGCGATGCTGCGGCGCGTTTCCGGGTGACCTTCTCCCACAAGTATCCGGCGGTTGCGCGTGGCAGGTGAACACCATCGAGCCGCCCCCTCCTGGGGAATAACGAAGGAAAAGGTGGATCCTTCGTCCGCGATGGAGGTGACATCGAGACGGGAATCCATCAATTCGAGCAGTCGCTGGCAGATCACCAATCCCAACCCGCTTCCGCCATACCGGCGCGTGGTGGATGCGTCCGCCTGGCTGAAGGGGCGGAAAAGTCTCTGGAGTTGGTCCGGGCTGATGCCAATGCCGGTGTCGCGAACTCCAAATTCGACGCCCCGGCCGGCGGAATCGGGGCGGACTTCAAGAACCACTTCACCATGTTCCGTGAACTTGATGGCATTGCCCACGAGGTTGAGGAGTATCTGTCGAATCCGGCTGGAGTCCGCCGTCATCCGTGCCGGGACTTCCGGGGCGACGATGACCGCGAGGGTCAGGCCCTTCTGCTGGGCCTTGTGCCCCAGCAGATCCACCACGTTCTCCAAGACCGTATCGAGTGCGAATTCCTCGACCAACAAATCGAGTTTGCGGGCCTCAATCTTTGAAAAATCCAATATATCTTCAATGATGGCCATCAGGGCTTCGCCGGAACTGCGAATGGCATCGATCATTTCCCGCTGCTGGGGGGGCATGGTGGACGTCAGGAGGAGTCCCGACATCCCAATGATGCCGTTCATGGGCGTCCGGATCTCATGACTCATCATGGCAAGAAATTCGCTCTTGGCCCGGCTTGCCGCCTCGGCGGCCTCCCGGGCCGATTGCAGCATGGCCTCATGACGCCGCTGCTCGGTCAGATCCGTGATGGACTCGATGAATCCCGTGACGAAATCATCCTGTCGACGCGGAACCCCGGTCACCCAGGCATTGATGACATTTCCATGGGCATGGTGAAGACGCAGCGGCAGGCTCGTTGTTTCACCCGACAGATTGCGTGCCCGGGCTCCTTGGAGGGCGGGCACATCCTCGGCAACCGCAAATTCAGCAAGGGATCGTCCCGCCAGTTGGTCAGTGGCGACACCCAGCAGGCGCCCCAAAGCGGCATTGCTGAAAACCACCTCGCCGGAGGCGTCGGTGATGGTCAGGGCCTGTCCCATCAGATTCATGACCTGGACGGCAAAATCCCGCTGAGCCTGGACATCCAGTTCCGCTTGTTTCCGAATGATAAACTGGCCGATTTGATTCCCCAACGCCGTTCCCAGGCGCAACAGGTCCTGGTCCGGGCTTTCAATCTCACTCCCAAAAAACTCCATCACGCCCAGCGTGAGTTCATCGGCACGACACGGAAACGCCAGCACCGAATGCAATCCAGCGGAAGCGGCCGTCGAACGGCGTTTCGCGTCCCCTTCTGAGGCAAAATCGGAAATCCATTCCGGCAGTCCGGATTTCCAGACCTGGCCTGGGAGACCCTCCTCGGGCCCAAAGGAAAGGTTTCGGCAGGTCTCGGAAAATTCCCCCAGGTGCATCTCCGGTTGGTGCCAGGATTGCTCGATGCGAAGACGTTCCGTCCGTGTCTCCCAACGCCAGAAGGCGGCAAACCGCCATCCCAATCCCCTGGAAATGGCGCGGAGACATCGTCCGATCACCGTGGTCAGTCCGTCAGAGCCCGTCAACAGGCGTGCCACTTCGTATTGGGCCGCCCGGCGTTGATCGACATGGACCCGGTGGGTGATGTCGGATTCGATCGCCATGAAATTGATCAGGCGTCCCTCGGCGTCCCGCACCGGTTGTGTTTCGATTTGGACCCAATATTTCCGGCCACTGCGGTGATAGTTGAGGATTTCGGTCTTGAATCCCTCTCCCCGGCGGATTCGTTCCCGCATCATTTCCACCGTGAACCGGTCCGTGTTTGGACCCTGAAGAAAAGAGCCCGGAGATCGTCCCCGGACTTCCTCAAAGGAATAACCGCTCAAGCGGGTGAATCCCTCATTAACCCATTCAATCCGGCCGCGTGGGTCGCTTAAAACCACGGCATTGTCAGTCCGGGCGGCGACCATCGCCAGCTTTTGGGCTTCGGCCTCCCGGGCAACGAGTTGGGCTTCCAATTCCTTGACGGCCATCTCCCGCTCGGCGAGGAGGGTCTGCGCCATCATGAGTTCGGAGGTCCGCTCTTGAATCAGTTCCTTCAGGTGTTGCAAATCGACGGAGGTGATTTCCGTGGGGGGCATGGAGCCATTTGGAGGGTGCAGTTCATCCTCGTCCACGCGTTCCCGGGTGAACCCGGAATCCGACGGCGGTTGAGGGGGCTTCGGCGGGGATTCCATGAGAATGCCTCGAATCAAGGGGATGGGTGGCCCGCCGGCGGCAGTGAGCCGAGTTCGCGGCGGGCTGCGGAGAGCATGGAGACCCAGCGCAGATATTCCACCTGCAACTGGTTCACGAGCTCTGTTTGACGGTTTAATTGTCGCAATTCAACAGATTCCTCCAGTTGAAACGACAGTGATCGAAGAGCGGCCAACCCGAAAATCCCCGAGGTGCTTTTGAGCGAGTGCGCGGCCCGGCGAAGCACCTGCTGGTGCTCCTCCTTTCCGGCAAGTTGGAGGCACTCAGCAAGGTGAGCCGGAGTGGATTCCAGAAAGGAGCCCACCAATTCGGACACCGATGTCCGACTCAATTGCTCCACGAGGTGTTGAAGGGTTCGGGTCACCTCTGACGAGGAGTCCTCGCCCGGCGGCGAAACCGGCTTTGAGGAGGAGCCTGCTGCGGAGACCTTGTCGAGGGCAACCCGCAGTTGCGCCAGGGCGACGGGCTTGACCAGGTAATCGTCCATTCCCGACGTCAGGCATCGCTCGCGCTCACCGCTGGTCGCATTGGCTGTCAGGGCGATGATTCGCGGTGGGACAAGATCCGGGTGGCCGGCGTAGTATTGGCGGATTTTAGCCGTCGCCTCGTAGCCATCCATGATCGGCATGTGGCAGTCCATGAGGACCACTTCAAAGGTCTGGCTCGTGACCCGGCGCAGGGCGACTTCGCCATTCTCCGCCAGGATGCACACATGCCCCAGGCGTTCCAGCATCAGTGCGGCCAGGCGTTGATTCACCTTGTTATCCTCCGCCACCAGCACCTGAAGAGAACGGTGTACCGGCGCTCCGACACCGGTGTCCGACTCGCTGGGGATTGATTCAGGCGGGGCGAGGAGTTGCCGCAGGCGCGTCCGTTTCACCGGTTTGGTGATGAATTCATCCACCCGTGAAAACTCAGGCTTATCCCGGAGGGACTCCATCAGCGTACTGACAATTGCGACGCGCGTCCGTTGCAAGGCGGACACTCTGCGCTGCTGAAGCGCCTCCACGAACGCGTCCCCGATCAAGCAGCTGTCGACCAGAATCCAATCGTACGGGTGTGAACCCCGCAGCATCGCCTCGACCACGGAACGTTCGTCATTCGCGGTTTGAACACTGGCACCAATGCCTCGCAATTGATTGGAAAGGGCGAGGCGCCCGCTTTCATGGCGATCGGCGACGAGGACGGAATGAGGTTCGGCGACAGGAACGGGTGGGGCACTCACCGCGGGCATCGCCACGGTGAACCAGAACTGCGAACCCACTCCCATGGTGCTGTTCACGCCAATGGTTCCCCCCATCAGCTGGACCAGGCGCTTTGAAATCGCCAACCCCAACCCGGTCCCGCCAAACCGGCGGGAGGTTGAGGAATCAACCTGTGAGAAGGGCAAGAAAAGCCGGCTCCTCTGCTCCTCGGAAATCCCCGGGCCCGTGTCGAAAACATCGAATCGAAGGCGATTGGTTCCGGTCAGGGGTTGGATTTCCAGGCGGACTTCGCCTGTTTCGGTGAACTTGATTCCGTTTCCCACCAGATTCAAAAGGATTTGCCGCAATCGTCCGGCATCCCCCAGGAGATTTGCAGGAACCTGGGGGTCAACGATGACCTGGAGTTCCAGTCCCTTGGACTGCGCACGATAAGCCAGCAGGTCGATGACACCGTCCACAACGCCGTCAATGGCAAATGGAACGGCCTCCAGATCCAGCTTGCCAGCCTCGATCTTTGAGAAGTCAAGAATGTCCTCGATGATGGCCATGAGGGCTTCGCCGCTGGTCCGGATGGCGTTGACCATTTCCCGCTGTTGAATGTCCAGACGCTGTGACAGAAGCAGGGAGGACATCCCAATGATCCCGTTCATGGGGGTTCGGAT
>CAIPFS010000523.1 GCA_903864375.1 uncultured Verrucomicrobiota bacterium | reverse complement strand
TCCAAAGGCCAGCCGCCGCTCCACCACCCGCGAAATGCAATGGTAGTACGCACGACCCACACCGGAATCCATCTTCAAACGCCCACGCCGCATGCAGGAACCGTAGCCAGACCACGGCCATTGTCAAACAGATGACCTGTCCCTTTGTATGAATCGTATCCAGTACATATGACCTGTCCCTATGTCGATTTTCGGCGAATCTGGAGGGCTGGGTTAACTGATCTATTTGGGGTGGGGTTCGGGCGTGACCCAGCCTTTGTGCCAACGGAGGGCCCAGAGGCGTTCCAATTTCACGGCGTCTGCATGGCCGTCCATGTACGCAAAATCACCGGCTCCCACCATCGGCGTTCCGCTGGGGTTCTTACGGGGGGCCGCAGCCGCGGCCCGCGCGCCGTGGCGGGCGATCAGAAACCGCCCCAAGCCTCCGGCGACTCCGTCGCCCTCCCATAAATTACTGGCCGGTCGGTCCGTTTCCTCCGGCCAGGCGTCCACCCACATGGCGTCGCCGAAGCAGGGAGTGAGGGTGGCGGACTCCACGGCATTCTCGTTATTATAAACCTTGGTTGCCGGGAAACCGATGCTGGCGGCATCGCCATACATCCAGCCATTAAAGGCGTAGCTTCCCTGATAGCCCGAGGTTGTGTTGGTATGCCAAATCCAGGTTTCGCTGGCGGTGCCGTAATCGGGATTGGCCGGATTGCGACTGACCCGCTTCTTCGGCTCGGGGGCAGCCGGGCAATAGCGCATTTGATGGACATTGGCGGACTGCTTCATGAGAAGCGTCAGCCAGAGATTGGGGTCCCCTGGTATCGAGTAGGGCGGAAACTTTCCCTGGTCGTTGACGTAGCCAAACAGCGCGAGACCCATCTGACGGAGATTGCTGAGGCATTTTGCCTGCCCGGCCCGCTGATTTGCTCCCGATAGCGCCGGAAGAAGCATGCCGGCAAGAATGGCAATGATGGCGATCACAACCAGGAGTTCAATGAGTGTGAACGCCAGGTACGGTCTTCGTCCGAGAGTTGATTGAACGGAGGGGGAGATGGTTTTCACGGGAGGTCAGGCTGCTGAGAACGAACTTGAGGAGTCCGTCGTCCCGAGAGCCCACACAAATCCATGACGATTGTGAATCCAAAAACAAGGCGATGACGAAATACCCGGTGTACGCCGCAACCAAGGCGTCCGAAAGAACCACTATGAAAATTCGCTCCATCATCACCGTCACCACCCTGGCTACAGCCCTTGTGGCTTCGTGCATGGCAGCTCCATGCAGCCAGTCGACATCAACATCCGCTCGGGAGGGACACGGCCGGAAAACCATTCTGGAGACCGCCGCCGCCGCCGGGTCGTTCAAAACCCTGGCCGCTGCTTTGCATGCAGCCGGATTGACCGAGGCCCTGAGCGGCCACGGACCGTTTACAGTCTTCGCCCCTACGGACGAAGCGTTCGCCAAGTTGCCCGAGGGAACTGTGGAGTCCCTGTTGAAGCCAGAGAACAAGGCCAAACTTCAGGCTATTTTGAAATACCACGTTGTGGCTGGTCAAGTGGGTGCCCTGGCCGCCATTTCCGCCAAGTCGGCCGCCACTCTGCAAGGCAGTTCCGTCCATATCACCGTCGATGATGGCAAGGTAAAGATCAATCAAGCGACCGTGGTCAAGCCCGACGTCGAGACATCCAATGGAATCATCCATGTGATCGACAGTGTGCTGTTACCGGCCAGTTAAGTCTCCGGGGACCCCGTCCGGTCGACCGGAGCCGCCCCAGGCGGTTCCGGTGACGTCTGGGATCATTGCCCGTCATTTCGGGGTCCATCTATGACTCTTCCCATTGCCAGACCTGTGGTCTCAGACCATTCTCCCTTCGAAATGGCCGAGGAAATCCTGCTTCCCCGAGTGGCGGCCGGAGAATCGGACGCCATGGAACGATGCGTTGAACGGTATGGTCCGCTCATCTGGTCTGCCGCCCGTCGGTTCCTCGGTTCCTCTCACGAGGCGGAGGACGCAGTCCAGGAGGTATTCATCCATCTCTGGCGCGATGCCCATCGATTTGATCCAGTCCGCGGCTCTGAGACGACGTTTGTCATGGTCATTGCCCGCCGTCGGTTGCTGGATTGTCGGCGCCGTCTGGGACGACTACCAGAATTGAAAACCCTCGAGGACGACATGGAGCCTGCTTTGGGGAATCCACCGGTTATCGATGGAGATGACGAGGCAGAGCAGGCGATGAAGTTGTTGCGGGGACTCCCGCTCGAACAGCAGCAGGTCATTGAATTATCGTTGCGCGACGGCCATACGCATCAGGAGATTTCTTCCCGGCTGGAAATGCCGTTGGGAACCGTGAAAACCTTGCTTCGACGCGGGTTGCTGCGGTTGCGTCAGGCTCTTACCGGTTCAAAAATGGAGGCATCCTCATGAGCAATGAAATCCCACATGATGAGGCCTGGAATCCGTTGGTGGACTCAGTAACGGAAGGGGTCGATCCGACCGTCGAAACCGCTGCCCTTGAGCGGACCGCTGCTGCGCTTCATGCGGGTCTCCTGCTGGAAAGAGGTCTGGAGCCGATGCCGAGAGCCCTGCACGGTCGCTTGATGGCATCGATTCCCGGAAAACGACCCCAGCAGTCTCCGGCCCCGATTCTTCGACCTGATTTTGGATCCATCTTCCGACTCTGGGGGGGATGGATGGCGGCTGCAGCCTGCCTGATGCTCGCGGTGACTGTTGGGATGCGGCGCTTTGGTGGTCGGGAGAATCTGTCAGCCATGACCTTGAAAACCCGTATCGAGGAACTGGAGCGGGCACCGGACCTGATTCGGGTTTCGCTGCCACCCAACGGTTCTGCTTCGGGAACGCCTTCCGGGGAGATCCTTTGGAGCAACGGGCGTCAGGATGGCGTTCTGAAACTTCGCGGTTTGAAGCCCAATGATCCACGACGGGAGCAGTATCAGCTCTGGATCGTCGATCCCCGCCGCGATCCGGGAGCCCCGGTCGATGGAGGGGTGTTCGATATCGTCTCAGAGGCCGAATCGGTCGTGCCGATTGAGTCCAAGTTAAAGATTCTTGCTCCCAAGGCCTTTGTGATCACCCGGGAGCAACCGGGCGGCGTCGTCAAATCCCAAAGTAAAAATCCAGTGCTCGTGGCCTCGGTCCGGTGATCCGAGGCGCTTTCGGGATCAATGGAACGGAAAACTCCCCGTCCGGGGTGGCTTGGGGGCGCCGTCCTGCATGATCTGCAGCAGTCCGTGATGGGTGACGAACCAGAAAATACCTCCGGCGATCGTGCATCCAATGCCTGGAACCAGAATGCACGTGGGTCCAAACCGGAGGTCCGCCAGGGCACCTATCCAACCTCCGAAGCCAAAGGCCAGAAAAATGGCCAGCAGGAACCGCAGTTTCCACATTTCCACCTGTCGATGTCGCACCCAATGCCCCAGGATGACACCGATATCGGTCACCACCCCGGTGACGTGGGTGGTTCGAATCAGCAAACCGCAGTAGCTGCTGGCCATGGCATTCTGAAGGCCGCACGCCATGGCTACTGCTGGTAGAGCCAATCGGTGTTGGGCGTTGAGCAGGGCGGTTGCGATGGCCAGCAGGCCACCCTCGGCCATGAGAGCGACGCCGTAGGCGCGATTGGGAACCAGTTTCCAGGCCCCGACCAAAATCCCAGCCCCCATGGCCCCAATCACAAAGCCAATGATGATCGTGAGCGAAGCCCAGGCATCCCGCAGCTTGCCTTCGGCGATGTCCACGCCCAGGTGTGAAACGGCTCCGGTCATGTGGCTGACGGGAGTGTGGAAGAAGCCGAGCATCACCGTGTTGACGAATCCGGCAGTGCCTGCCAGTGCCACGGCGCCGGGCAGAAGGTGCCGGATGCGCTGATGCGCCTCTTGAGCGCTCATCGGTTGACGACCAGAATAAGGCATCAACCGTCAACCTTGGGGAACCGGGCCTTGTTTGCAACTGCGAAGGCGATGCACTCAGGCAATGGCCAAGTCGACGTTACGAAAGTCCGCGATCCCCCTTCCGGCGATCCGGCCCCTGACTTCCCAGGGGCGGGTCAGCAACCGTCAGCTATTCCTTCAAGCCCGCCTTCCGTAATTTGGGGGCGATGACCCGCTGGCAGTACGGGTTCCGGTCCTTGTTCTGTCGGTAGTAGTCCTGATGATAATTTTCAGCAGGGTAGAATTCGGTCGCCGCAGTGATTTCGGTCACGATCGGGCGGGAGAATTCCTTCGCTGCCTCGGCCTTTGATTTTTCAGCCACCACCCGTTGCGCCTCGGAATTGAAGAAAATCGCCGACCGATACTGCGTTCCCGAGTCCGCGCCCTGCCGATTGAGGCTGGTCGGGTCATGCACATGCCAGAAGGTCGATAAAATCGTATTCAGGTTGGTCACCTTGGGGTCGTAGACCAGTTGGGCGACTTCTGCATGACCGGTGTCCCCTTCGCACACCTGGGGATACGTCGGGTTCTTGACTGTGCCGCCCATATAACCCGATGTGACTGAGAGGACACCGGGGATCTGTTGAAAGACAGCCTCGGTACACCAAAAGCAACCGGCACCCAACGTGATGACCTCGGCACCCTCCGGCACCTTCGGGAGTGGAGCGGGGGCTTTGGCCGAAGCCGGGGTCGGTGCGGCCAGGCAGAGACTCAGGCTCAAGAGCGGAGCCAGGGCGAGAAGGAGAATCTGTTTCATAACACTGGAAGAGGGACGGGAGGAAGAGAACGAGCGATCAATGTTTCGGTTCGAATGCCAGGGAGACCGAGTTCATGCAGTAGCGGAGGCCGGTCGGGGCGGGACCATCTTCAAAAACGTGACCCAGGTGCCCGTCGCACCGTGCGCAATGGACCTCCGTCCGGGTCATGAACAGCGTGTTGTCCTTGGTCGTTCCAATATGTGACGCCTGAATGGGCTGGAAAAAACTGGGCCAACCTGTGCCCGACTCAAATTTTGTGGACGCGTCGAAGAGTTCAAGACCACAGCCGGCACACCGGTAGACGCCTGGTTTGTGGTTATCCCAATAGGCCCCGGTGAAGGACCTTTCCGTCCCGTGCTCGCGCAGCACGTGAAAGGCCGCCGGGGAAAGCTGGGCCTTCCACTCGGCGGACGTCTTCACGACCTTGTCTTTTCCATTCCAGGTGCCGACGGTGGGCGGGGCGGCAGGCGGCGGAGCGTTGGTGACCGAATCGGCCGGAGCCGAGACGCCGGGCGAGCATCCGGTGAAGAGAGCAATGACAACTCCGGCCGCGGCTGCAAGGGAGGGAGACAATTTCATAACGTGATGGGTCCTTTGACCAATGGTTTGACGATGGAAGGCTAATCCGTGGACCGGATAATGCCAACCCAGGTGAGTCTCAACCGCTCCCGAATCATTACATCCTCATGGTTCCAATCTTTTTGAACAAAATCCTGTCAGGTAAGTCCCGCCAGCGCCGACCCAATCGTGAAGGCGGAGGGTGATTCGATGCCTGAACCCGTTGCATGACTACTCCATCGTCGGCCCACTCAAAGGCGCCATCCCGCTCGGACGCCGTCATTCCCACCTGCCGTGACATGTCTCAGCTATCGTCGCAGGCACTGGATCACAAGCTCCCCCTGCTGATGAAGTTCCGCATGGCCATTCACCAGCTGTTTTGCCGATTGTGTCGGAGGTACGCCCGGCAACTGCGATGGTTGCACCAGGCTGGGAAGACAATGCCGCTCAAGGTTCCGGCCGTGGTCCAGCTACCACCAGAAGGCAGGGACCGAATCAAGGAAGCACTGAGGAACAAGGGCTCATGAAATCGATCGGTTGGGATCATGGGTTTCACTCTACTCAACCTTTTTGATCTTGGGAGGGTCAGGGTTGGCCAACCCGCGCCGGTGCGACGACGGAGTGGTCGAGGCATTTACCCGCGACACCCCCTTTTTGGGCAGACATTCCGGCCTATCTCACCTCCACGACCAAATCAAACCACTCTCCGTAACGGTGCCCGTCCAGTGTCGCATCGAGAGCAACCACTCGTACCCCGGGTACGGCATTGGTCGCGGCATGAACCTGGACCGGAATGGACACGCGTCCATCGGCCGGGGTCGTCCCAACTAAAAAAGAAGGTTCAACGGTCAGGCCAGGGGGCGCATGGATTTCAACCCGGTGAGCCTGGGTTCGGCTCCGAAAATTCCGAATATTGACCTGGACCTCGGCGGTTTCCCCGGGACTCAGGACGGTGCGGTAGGGCTGCGCTCGAACCCAGAACGGATCGAAGCTGTATCGATAATCCTCGTCCGGGCTCAGCCCCCGCAGGACCTCACGCATTTCGTAGGCCCACGCTCGATACCGCTTAATCAGCGGCATGGGATGTGCGATGGCCCAGGAATGTCCCGCCAGAATGAGGTCGGGTCGAACCCGGGTCATCAGTTCGGCCCCATAGATGTAGCCCTCCTCAAGAATGCCGCTATTGCGGGCGACGAACGCCTCGTGGCCGTTCTGCGAGGGGTCGTCTGGGTTGCCATCGATATTGTCCCCAGTGAAAAGAACCTTCATGCCATCGATCATCCCATGCACTCCCAGGGCAAACTCGGTCTGACCCGGCATCCATTCGATCGTCAGCCGGAATCCCTCCCAGTCGATGGTCTCTCCCGATTTTCGAATGGCCCGGTCAATGTGAACGCCCGTCAACCCCTTGCCATAAGACTCCACCGGGGCTGCATATTCGAACCATTCAGGGTGTTCACACTTCTCCACCATGTTATCGAGGGCCCAGATTTGACAACCCCACCGTTCGCGAAGGTGGGGTGCCTCCAGCATGTGGTCCCCGTGCATGTGGGTGATGATCACGGCATCGATGGCCTTGAGGCCGAGCTTCTCCTTCATACCCTCCAGTGCCGAGTCGAGATAGGCCTCGTCGAACAAGCCGCAGTCGACCACCACCGCATGCCCGTTATCGGCCAAAAGCATGTGAAAATTCGGCCAGAAGTTCTGGGCCTTGAACTTAAACAGGTGGGGGCTCACCTGCCAGATGTTGGGAACGGCGGTCGGTTTCGAAACCCGGTCCTGATCGGAGCCTGCGAAACGCGAAATGCTGTATCCGCGCAAAACCATCTGCTCCAGCTTTTCCAGCTTGCGTTGGTAGAGTTCCAATGGAGCCCTGGCATTGGGAACAGGTGGTCCGTGAGAGGGTAAAAGCAATCGGGGGTCATACCCTGCCAGCCAGGCAGCGGCATCGTGGAGGGCATAAATACCCGCTCCGAAGCTGTAGTCCCACTCCGTGTCAAAGTAGGTGTTCATGCGGGCGTCGGACCGCATCACATCCCCTGAAAACGCCACCCAACGCCCCTGTTGTTGCAGGAGATAGGACATGCCGCCCGGGCTGTTGCCCTTGGTCTCCTCGCACCGCAGCACCCGACCATGCCAGGTGAACGTATCGGTCCGACCAAAACCGCGGTCGAGGTGAATCGGCTGGATCGGCGGACGCACGTAGCTGGCACTATGGACGGTGAAGACGTCGCTCAGTGACGGCTTCATTTTCCGGAACGACTCGGGATGCTCAAACAGCAGACGCTCGGCCTCCGGTGCCCCCACCTGGGAACCCGTCGCTTTCAGCTTTGAGTACCCCTGGCTTTGTTCCCGGTGATGGTCGGTAAATAACACCCATTCGACGCGACGAACGCCCATTTCGCCCAAATGGTCGAGGCAGCTCCCATCGCCCAGATTGATCAGCAAGGCAGAATCCCCGTCGCGCAACGCATAGACGTTGCAGGTATCGGTCCAGACGTACATATCTGGAATACCTTCCGTCGCAAACGACTTCCAGGCGGGCGAAGCCGTTTCACTGCCGCACCGGACGGCTGCCCCAAACAGCAGGGCAAGCCGCAGCAAGTGCAGGAACCATCCCCGCCTGCCGTGGGCTGTCAGGTGGCTCCGGTTCGTTTGCGGGGATTGAAGGTCGAAACTTCCGAAAGCTTTTTCCATAACTCCCGTTCGGCATCATTGACCTCGGTGGGAAAGCTCACCGTCAAGACGGCAAAAAGGTCACCCTTTATCGAGCCACCGTCCATGGGGAGACCCTTGCCCCGCACACGAAGCTGCTGTCCGGGCAGGGAACTCGCGGGCACCCGGATCGTGACCGGACCTTCCAGGGTCTGAACGGTTGCGTTCACCCCCAGCACCATCTCCCATGGGGCCAACTCCAGTTCTGTCACCAAATCATCCCCTCGAACCTGAAAATCCGGATGTGGCACCAGGCGAACACGGAGCAAAAGATCGCCGGCCACCCCTCCGTGGCCTTCTTCGCCCTTGCCGGCGACTCGAATGATCTGGCCGTTCCGGACTCCAGCCGGAATTCGCACCCGAAACGTTGTGGTCTCCTCCTCGCCGGTCCTCGGATTCTCGTGCCGCAGAGAGATGCTTCGGACCGCTCCAGAAAGGACTTCGCTCAGTTCAACCGCCAGGTCGCCTTCCACGTCCGCTCCCCGTCGCGGCCCGCCTCTGGACTCGGCCCCCCGGTTTTGCTGACCGAAAAACTGCTCGAAAAAATCGCTGAAGCCGGTGCCGTCGAATTGGAATTCGGCCCCGCCCGACGGCCCGGAGGACCTGCGCCGGGGGCGTGCTCCCTGAGCTCCCGGCACCCCACCGGGTTGGTTCCAATCGGCCCCCAGGGTGTCGTATTTCTGCCGGTTGCCGGGCTCACCCAAAACCTGGTAGGCCTCGTTGATCTCCTTGAACTTCTCCTCGGCATGGCGCTTATCGGTCGCCACGTCGGGATGATACTGGCGCGCCAGTTGGCGGTACGATTTCTTCAACTCTTCCGCGCTTGCTGTCTTTGGTACACCCAGAATGGCGTAGTAGTCTTTGAATTCGGCACCCATGGATACAAATCAGTCCCAGCTTTGGACCGTGGGCGTTCCAATCCCTGGACTGCCCGGTCGTCTCTCAAGGCATAAGACCGGTCGGCGAGGGGGTCAAAAATACCGGTTCCTTTTCAGTCATCCGGCGGGCAGGGGTTAAACCTCGCGCTTTCCACTTTCCACCGATTGGGTCTAAACTTCTGGCGTGAGCTATTGGCTGCGCCGCCTCCTGTTTTTCCCGCCGCTGGTGCTGGTGATGGCAACGCTGTCGTTCTTTCTGGTCCGCCTTGCCCCGGGCGGCCCCTTTGATCGTGAGCGCGCCTCCGCTTCACCCCAGGTGGAGGCGGCACTCCGGGAAAAATATCACCTGGACGAATCCTTGGGCCTGCAATACCTGCGGTTTCTGGGTTTGCGCTGGGAACGCGCCTCCGACGGGACCTGGCAGCGGGCCTCCGGTGGATTGTTGACCGGTGATCTCGGGCGATCCCTCAAGTACAGAAATCACACGGTGACCGACATTCTGGTGCAGGGCCTGCCGGTTTCCGTGGCCCTGGGTTCCCTGGCGTTTGCGTTTGCTCTCGGAACCGGCATCCCCGTCGGTTTCTGGAGTGCCGTCCGACAGGGGAGTTGGGCGGATTGGGGCGGAACCCTGCTGGCCCTGGCGGGTGTGTGTGTTCCTGGTTTTGTCATCGGTCCCCTGCTGGTGCTCGTGTTTGCCCTTCAGTTGCGTTGGCTGCCGGTCGGACTCTGGGGAAATCCGTGGCAGGCCATCCTCCCGACCGTGGCTCTGGGTCTCTATTTCAGCGGACGTGTGGCCCGCCTGATGCGCGAGGGAATGGCTCAAACGCTCCAAAGCGACTTCATTCGGACTGCCCGGGCCAAGGGGCTGACGGACTTTCGGGTCTGGACCCGCCATGCCCTCCCTCTGGCCATCATGCCGGTCATTTCCTACAGCGGCCCGATGCTGGCCGACCTGTTGACCGGCTCGTTTGTCGTGGAAAACCTCTTCCAGATCCCCGGCATCGGCGTGTTCATCGTCAACAGTTCCCTCAGCCGCGATTACCCCATGGTGGTGGGCCTCGTCCTTCTCTATGCGGTGCTGCTGCTGGCCCTCAATCTGGCCGTCGACCTCCTGTACGGTGTCCTGGATCCCCGCGTCCGCCATGCCTGAGACCGTTGCGCCTCCCATGGAATGGATTCGACTGGCTCGCCGCTATGGTCGACGCCACCCCGTCGTCACGGGTTCTGTGCTGTTTCTCCTTCTCCTGTTCCTGCTGGCGCTGGCGGTTCCCTGGCTGAGTCCCTTTGCCGCGGACAAGGGAAGCGACACCCAGTTTGGCCACCCGGACGGCCATCACTGGTTTGGAACCGATGTCCATGGACGGGACTTGTTCACCCGGGTGTTCGCAGGTGCCCGAATCTCCCTCCTGGTCGGACTGGTCGGCACCGGTGTCTCGCTGGTCATCGGAGTTGGATGGGGCATGATTGCCGGGTATTTCGGGGGGCGGATTGACGGGTTCCTGATGCGGTTCGTGGACATCCTTTACTCTCTCCCGGGGATTGTCTTGGTGATCGTGCTGATCACCGCCCTGGAGCCGACCGTGAAGGTCGTGGCGGAACATGCGGCCCCGGGACTGGCCCGATTGGTTCGTCTGTTGTTCCTTTTTGTCGGACTGGGAGCCGTCTCCTGGCTGACCATGGCCCGGATCATCCGCGGTCAGGTGCTCTCCCTTCGCACTCGGTCGTTTGTCCTTGCCAGTCAATCCTTGGGGGCTGGACCCCTGCGCATCCTTTGGAATCACATCCTACCCAATGTCACCGGACTCGTGGTGGTCTATCTGACTCTGACCGTTCCGGCGATCATCCTGTACGAGAGCTTCTTGAGCTATCTGGGTCTGGGTATTCAGCCGCCCGACGCCAGCCTCGGCACGTTGATCGCGGAAGGAGCCGGCCAGATTAACCCGTTGCAGATCAACTGGTGGCTGGTGGTATTCCCCGGGGGCGTGCTGGCCGCCACCCTGCTGTCCCTCAGCTTTGTCGGCGACGGCATCAAGGACGCCCTGGATCCGCGGGCAGAGGGGTAGAAGCCTCGCTACCGAGGTGTCTTTAGAAGGGGAAAGTGATGTCCCCGCAATGATTGGGGACTTGTCCCGCCACTGCGGGACAAGTCCCAAATTACTGCGGGATCACCCCCTCATCATATCAAAAGGCACCTGACTTGGGCTCTGTCGCCGAACCGGAGGTCATCCACATACACTTGGGTTATGCGGCTCACGGCCGGTGGCCTCACAACGTAGCGCAGGCATTCCTGCCTGCCGTTTCGCAGACCTCCAGGTCTGCCGGGCTTGT
>CAIPFS010000522.1 GCA_903864375.1 uncultured Verrucomicrobiota bacterium | reverse complement strand
TGTCGAAATAACCGGCACCCCACCGGTCGATGGTGTACAGGGTTCTTGCTGCTGCAATGGTCCACTCGGCTTCGGGGACGGGCGGCGGGGACGGGGAAAGTTCGCTCATTTCAGATTGGTCAACCGGCTGCGACTCTAGGAACGAGCCAGAGGTATTCAAGGAACAGGTTGTGAATTTATTGGGACAGTCAGGCACCCGCCGATGGCGGTCTCTCAAATCGGTTCGGAAAGGCGGGTTCACCTTCCCCCTGCAGGGAAGGGCCCTATGGCTGCCCCCGATTTGTCCCTGGCGTTTCATTTTCGTGTTTTCAGGCCGAAAAACTGGTGGGCGAGACAGGACTTGAACCTGCACGGCTTGCGCCACGGGATCCTAAGTCCCGCGTGTCTGCCATTTCACCACTCGCCCAACTTCCCATCCGGTTTCGAAGTGCGCATTAACTTCGGTCTCCCGTTCAATGGACTCAAGGGGAAACGTTCAGTGATTGACGCGGGCAGGTTTCGACCTCGGGCAGGTGCAGAGAGGTTTCGCCGGGGCTAAATGGAAGGTAGGTGCCGGCTGCCGATGGAAACGCGCCAATACAGTTCCGGGACGGCGTTCCCCCAAAAATCGCACTGGCGCGATGTCCTTCGCTCCCTACCCTCCCTCTCCAACGGATCATGCCCAGTGTTTTTATCAAAACGTATGGTTGCCAGATGAACGAGCGCGATAGCGAAGCGGTCGCTGCGCAACTGGTCTCCAAGGGTTACTCTCTTGCCCCCAATGAACTGGTGGCGGATGTGGTCCTGCTCAACACCTGCTCGGTTCGGGATCAGGCGGAACAGAAGGCCCTGGGCAAAATGGGCAATCTGGCCGGTGTTGCCCGAAAGCAGGGGCGATCTCCCATTCTGGGATTTCTCGGCTGCATGGCGCAAAGCCGAGGGCGCGAACTGATTGACTCCCTTCCCGAGGTTGATTTGGTGCTGGGCACCCAAAAGTTTCATCGGACGGCGGAGTATCTGAATGACCTGCTGGCCGGACGTTCCCGGAAGATCGTTGATATCGAGGAGGAAGCCGGAAGCCAGGGGACCATTCGCGAACATCTTGCGGCTGCGGAGGGACGTAAAGCGGTCTCCGCGTTTGTCAGCATCATGCAGGGCTGCAATCAACACTGCACCTTCTGCATTGTTCCGGACACGCGCGGTCCGGAGCGGAGCCGTTCCATTCCCGAAATTGTTGCCGAATGTGAGGAGTTGGTGGCACAGGGGGTTCGGGAAATCACCCTTCTGGGGCAGATTGTCACGAGTTTCGGACGGAGGGATTATCCGCCAGTGGAGGGGCGGTCCGGCTTTGTTCAGCTGCTGGATGCGGTTCACGCCATTTCCGGCCTGCAGCGCCTGCGGTTTACTTCCCCGCATCCCAAGGGGTATGGGCGCGATTTGGTGGAAGCGTATGGACGGTTGCCAAAGCTGGTCGAACACGCCCATGTCCCGGTCCAAAGCGGTTCAAACCGGATTCTCAAGCTCATGCATCGCGGCTATACCCGGGAGCGTTTCCTGGAACTTGTGGAGGAACTGCGGTCCGTTCATCCCGGGATGGGAGTGACGACCGACATCATCGTCGGATTTCCAGGGGAGACCGATTCGGAATTTGAGGAGACGGTGGATTTGTGCCGGGTGGTGGAATTCGACCAAGCGTATCTTTTCAAGTACTCGGCGCGGAAGGGAACCCCGGCCGCCACCATGGACCATCCCGTGCCCGAGGATGTCATTGAAGACCGGCACCAGCGCCTCCTTGAAGTGATCAATGAACGGGCGCTTCGACGGTACGCCCGACTCATCGGTCAGACCCAGGAGATCCTGGTCGAGGGCCCCAGTCGGCGCAATCCGGCCCGGTATGAAGGCCGGACCCGTTCCAATAAAATCGTGGTGTTCGACGGTTCCGAGCGACACCGGGGTCAGCTCTTGAACCTGAGGATTGAACGGGTTGGGTCCTTTACCCTCTACGGAGATGCTGCCATCATCGGCTTGGACGATTTCCCGACTCCAGCTGCGACCGTGGAAGTCTGAAGATCGTCGAAGCCTATTTCATGAAATTAGCTCAACTCTGTCTGGTGCTCGGGACGGCAATGATTGCGTCCCATGCCTGGGTCCTTTTTCAGACCGGGGCAGCTGCAGCCTGGCTGCGGCGGGTCCCGCGGAACCATGGGCTGGGAGTCGTACTGATCCTGATATCCACGGTCTGGTTCGAGTGGTACCTGTTCAATGAGAACCTGAGCGATATCCGATGGGTGAAACCCATTCTCCTGCTGGCCTTTCCGGCTGTGGGAATCGGTAGTTGCCTGTTCTTGAGGGATTTCCTCGCCGCCCGGGGATTGGCAGTTTTTCTTCTGCTCCTGGCGGGGTATGTCCTCGAAATCGGTCGCTGGCATGATTCCATGTGGCACGATGCCCTCGCCCTTTGGGCCTACGCCTGGATCATCATCGGTTTTTGGCTGACCATGGCTCCCTGGCGGCTGCGGGATTGGATTGGTTGGGCCACGCGGGCGGAGATTCGTCTCAAGCTGGCGGCTTTGGCGGGTGTGGTTTGGGGAGCCTTCGTGATTGTCCTCGGATTGACGGTCCTCCGGTGATTCCGGACATCGGGGACATCTGAGGTCCCCGGTCAGTGGCAGGATCCTGGCCCCGATTTGGTCTCAACAGGCAAAGACCCTGACTGCTGTTGCCCCTATCCACGCCAGTTATTCAACAAACTGTCGTTTTTCGCCCACCCTCCACCCGCCGGAATTTTGACTGAAGGTCCGGGTGGAAATAAAAATCCGGTGTTCCATCACTCTCTGACAGAAATTCCCTGGATGAACAAAGAGAATGACTACCCTCATCTGTTACTGCTCAAGATGTTGATGGAAAGTATTTTAGGTTGTTTTTGACCGGTTCCAATGCCGAGGTTGAACTGACCTTATTTCGCGGGTTTATCGAGTTCTCGATCGACTTGGCACGCTGGCTGGTTACCGGGAATTAGCGGCTGTCCGCCTAACCCAAACTTTCCCAATACATGTCGAGATTTCTCTCTCCCATTCCCGTTTATTGCAGTCGCTTTAGCGGCGTGGCCTGCACATCGGTCCTGGCGGCTCTGGCAGTTTCGGCTCAGACGCCCACCAATGCACCGGTGGCATTGTCCGGAACCAACACCCCTCCTTCGACCATGGAAAAGACGGTGGTCGAAGGTCTCTCGCTCAACGAGACCATTCTGCCTACGGCTCGTCCCATCAATTCGGTGCTGGGCGATGACCGAAGCATCATCGATACCCCCCGTTCCGTGAGTCTGATCACGAAAGCACAGGTCGAAGAGCGGGGCATCTCCCGGATGACCGATCTGGGTCAATTGGTTCCCGGGGCTTACACTCCTGAGCGGTATGGTCTGCCTGGCGTCCCATTGATTCGAGGGGACCTGGCGGAAATCTACCAGAACGGGCAACGGATGCTCTTCAGTCGCGATTCCCTTCTCCCCAGCTTCAATCAGGTGGAAGCCATTGACGTGGTCAAGGGACCGGGGTCGGCCGTTTTCGGTCCCCAGGGCCAGGGCCCGGGTGGCTATGTGAACTTTGTCACCAAGCAACCGTACTTCGACAAGTTCCAGGGCGAAGTTTCAACCCGTCTCGGGACCTATGTTCCCGGAGGCGCCTCCTACCTCAATCCGGAAGCAACGCTGGATTTCGGCGGCCCTATCACCAAGGATCTCGCCTATCGTGTCAGTTATCTGGAACGGCAGGGCGACAGCTACTACCAGAACGTCAAGGACCGGACCCACGACATCTTTGCAGCGTTGAGCTGGCATCCCAACGAAAAGTGGGAATTGGACCTGACGGCCCAATACATCGACGCCCGGTTCAACGAAGTGACCGGCATCAACCGGGTCACCCAGGAGTTGATTGACCATCACATTTACAATGCTGGCCCGGCCAATCTGAACTTCGGATACAACTGGATCCTCGACACCAACAAGACCACCAAGGCCAAGATTTACGGAAATCAGTCGCTGACATCGCCGGGTGACCAGGCGTTGGGTGAAAAGTTCAACAGCCAGCTGATTACGACCTATCACATCAATGATCAGGCGAAGGTCGTCAATCTCTCCTATTTCGAGTACCTCAACAGCAGCAAACTCGAGTACTACGGCTACACGGAGTATGTGCCGGAAAACTGGACGATGAATAATCGGACAGAGCTACACTACGACTTTGATATCGATGCCGGTAAGAAGGATTTCCCCATCAAGACGATCTCCGGTATCGACTTCCGCTACACCCGCCTCAAGTCGTACCAGGATTTTTCGACCGAACCTTTCTACCTGTACGATCTGTCCATCACGGACACGACCAAGCAGTCCCAGCTGTGGCGCATCCCCGGTGTCGTGGCACCCAACTCGGTGGGTGGTGGTTGGAATGTTCCTGGAAAGCCAGGATATGGTGCTCTTCCGTTCCCCGGAGCCGGCGATCAGGACACCTACCTCTACGATACCGCGCTGTTCACCCAGTGGGATGTCAATGTCATCGACAAGTTCAATATTGTCGCCGGCGGTCGGGCAGATTTGCTGGACGCCAATACGGCAAACGCTGAGGCGATTGACTATGCGGGCAAGGTGGTACCCCGGGGCGGGCAATATGCCGCCAGCAAGAGCCTGATTGACAGTTCGGTTTTCATCTCCGGTCTCTATAAATGGACCCCGACCCAGACCTCGTACGTCACCTACAACCTGGTCAACTCCGTCTCGGGTAGCGCCAATTTCGGTGGCGTGGATGGAACGGGTGGGAACGCCGGATTGAAGACCTCCCTGACGTCTGAGAGTGAACTCGTCGAGGCGGGGCACAAGGCGAGTTTCTTCGGAAACCAGGTGTATGTGGCGGCATCGGTTTTCCAGCAAACCAAGGCGAGTCCCGCGTTGGTGGGGCCTCCCAACAAGATCGATTTGAAGGGCCTGGAGTTTGAAACAGTTTATCAGCCCAACCGCAATTTCCACATCAATGCAAACGCCACCCTTCAGGATGCGTACAAGATATTGAATGGGAATAGTTTCTATCAGCAAACCACGACTTATCTGGACGGTTATCCCGTGGGCTTCATCCAGGATGGGCGCAGTGGTACCGGCCAGGGTTCGCCGAATTACAACGGTGCCAATCCCCCGACCTACACCAAGGTCCATCAGGCCGCCACTCCGCACGTGCTGCTCAATGCTTACGCCAGCTATCAATTTGATAACGGGTTTGGAATCAGCGCCGGTCCCCAGATTCAGGGTTCCCAGAATGCCAACTATTCCCGCGACGGGTTTAACCTGAAGATTCCGGCTCAATACGTCATCAATGCGTCGATCTTCTATAAGAAGCAAAAGTGGGAGGCGCGCATTAATTTTGACAATATCACGGACCAGAAGAACTGGACCGCCATCGATCCGGATTTCGCCGGTAACGACGTCCTCTTTCCCCAATTGCCGTTCCATATCACCGGTCTGATCAAGTATCGCTTCTAATCTTTGTTGCCGTTTCGCTAGTGTGTGTGTTCACGCCCCACGCTGCCAGGGCGGCGAGGGGCTTTTTGCTGACTGGACTAGGAATCGAATCGACGGTAATCCCTTGAAACATCAGTCTTCCACC
>CAIPFS010000521.1 GCA_903864375.1 uncultured Verrucomicrobiota bacterium | reverse complement strand
GGCAGGTCTTATCCATTACGCAGATTATTTGTTTGTATCGACCATCCCTGACATGCGAGCGCTGGGGCGTTTGGCTAAGACGTTTTTCGAACCCAATGTTGAAATCAACGATGAAATACGGACGCTGGCTCAACGTTTGACGGCGGGTGCCGCAGATGACCGCGTAAAGGTCCAGGCTCTCTATACTTGGGTTGCACAAAACATCCGCTATGTTTCGGTTGCTCTGGGGCAGGGGCGACTCGTTCCCCGTCCAGCATCCCAGGTGCTTCACAACCTCTACGGGGACTGCAAGGACCACGTCGTTTTGCTTGAATCATTATTGAGTGCGGTCGGGATACCTAGCAGCCCAGCCTTGATCAATTCTGGAACGAGCCACATTTTCTCGACGATCGGTAGCCATTACCCGATTAATCATGTCATCACCTATGTGCCCAGCCTGGACTTGTATCTGGACTCGACTGACCCTTTCGCGCCGTTCGGCACGTTGCCTGTGGCTGATGTTGGTAAGCCGGTCGTGCTGACGGCTTTGGATCGGATAGGTAACACACCGAAGATGAAGGCTGATGAGCATGTCAGTCGCACTGAGGTGAGGATGAACATCCGGCCCGACGGCACCATCGCGGGCACATCCTTCAGTCGCATGACGGGTTATTTGGAGAATTCGAGCCGCTCTAGCCGTTTTTCCAAACAATCTCGCCCTGAGGATGCCGAGGTGAAGGAACTTCTTTTTCGCTTCAACGAGACTGGAAAAGGGAGCATGCAGTTCACTGAGCCGAAGGATATTACGAAGCCCTACTGGGTGAGGTCCACTTTTACGCTTGAACCGTTGGCCAATATGCCTGGGCGGGGCGGGATGCCGGTTCCAGTAGGCCTGGCGCCGGGAGAAATCGCGTGGGCAGGCAGCAATACTCCGGAACCTGAGTCGAGATTCCCCTCGCGTTGCGGTTCCCGGGTTGTGGAGGAGCGCTATGTCCTTAACTTTCCAGACACAATTTCTGTTGAGGAAATCCCGAAGGGTATTCAGTTTCGACAAGGGGACGTTCGTTACGAGTCTCGCTTCGTGCAGGATGGTCGGAAGGTCACCGTGCACCGAACGCTACGGGTGCAGCGCGCCTCTAATGTATGCGGCGCTAAGGAAAACCGGGACTGGCTGGCGTTATACAAGGTGCTGCAGCGCGATCTGCGCTCGCAGATCATTTACCGCTAGCTGGCTGAATTCCGAATCTCAAAAGGTGCCAGTGTTATTTATTTCTGCTTGCGGTCTTCGCCGGTTTTGGCAGGATCCCGGAACGGTAGAGAACAGGCCAACGGATCTCTGTTGTCACTCAGGTTCAATCTTCGTAAGCTCATCAGGCGTTCTCGAACGCAATCGCGGGTGTTTGCACGACGATTTCATCAATCACGTCATGGCTCCGAGTCTTGGCTCGATGCTCTGAAGCGGAGGTCAGGATGCTGATCAATGTAGATCTGACAAAAGTGGTCCTGCTGGATGCAGGCCAGATGGATTGGATCGCCAGCCCGGCTGCCGGTGTGGACCGGCGGATGCTTTATCGTGAGGGGGACGAGATCGCCCGCGCGACCTCGATCGTCCGCTACGCCCCAGGGAGCGCATTCCCGGCCCATGGTCATACGGGCGGCGAGGAAATCCTCGTTCTTCAAGGCGCCTTTCAAGATGAACATGGCGACTATCCGCAGGGGAGCTATTTCCGTAACCCGCCGGGAACCTCTCACAGTCCGGCTGCGGCCCAAGGCTGCGTGATTTTTGTTCGT
>CAIPFS010000520.1 GCA_903864375.1 uncultured Verrucomicrobiota bacterium | reverse complement strand
GGCAGCTGCGTCGCATTGGTAAGTCCCCACGAACTGGATGCATTGGTGCCTGAACTCCAGGCACGGTATCAACGGCGGACGGGCCTGAATCTCAATGTTTTGGTGACTCGTCCCGGCCCCGGAGCGCATCGGCTTTTCTAACCGCCCCGGGGAACGGGATGTTTCCCAACGGGAGGCCTTATTTCTTGCCTGCCAGCCGGGCCTTCGTTTCCGCCATCAATTCGTCGATTTCGTTCTTCAGGTCGGTCCGGGTTTCGCTGTCCATCCGGTCAATGAACAGGATGCCATTGAGGTGATCGACTTCGTGTTGAACGACTCGCGCCAGCAATCCGCCTGCGCGGAAATGAAACGATTCCCCGCGTTCGTTCGAGGCGACCACGTCAATTTCACCGGACCGCGATACCTCACCAAAGATCTCCGGGAAGCTCAGGCAGCCTTCCGGGCCGGCGACGGGATTACCGACGGGGGTCACCACCGGGTTGATCAGGACCAACGGCATGAAGGACTCGACATCCGCCTCCTGGCCATCGACCCATAGCTTGCTGGGGCGATCCTTCACACCGCGAACATCGACCACAGCCAATTGAATGGCATGGCCCACCTGCTGGGCGGCAAGACCGATGCCCCGGGATCCCTGCATGGTCTCAAACATGTCAGCGATCAAGGCATGCGTCTCCGAAGAGAGCTGCTCGATTCGGGCACCCCGTTTACGCAGGATCGGTTCTCCGTATTTTACAACTGTCAGCGTCATCGTCCCGAAATTGTTGCCGTGATTTTTCGATGCTGGCGAGTGCCGTTTAAGCTTAATGTTTCGAGGGCGCACCGGTTGTCTTGGACGACTTTCTCACGGCTCTTTCCAGTGTGGTGACCATTCCGTCAATGGTGTGAGGTTTGGCTTCGGCGGTGGGTTCCAAGCCGAGAGCCATAAGAGCCTTGGACGTTTCGGGACCAATGGTCAGGGTACGGGTTTTGGGAAATTTTCTCAGTAAGGCCGGCAGGTCGAACCGGGCATGAAAATTTTCGACCGTGGAGGCACTGGAAAAAGTGAGCCAGTCGGCACCCTCCTCATTCAGGCGGGCTGCCGCTCCGGTCCGATCCTCGGTTTCAGGTTCCGTCCGGTAACAGGCCACATCGTCGACGATGCCGCCCAATTCCTCCAATTGCCGCACCAGTTCCGGGTTGGCCACCTCCGCTCGCAGACAGAGAATGCGGAGGTTTTCGACATTTTCAACCTGGGCAATCGCCTTGCAGACCTTTCCCGCCACGTATTCGGAGGGCATGGCATCGACCCGGAGGTGAAGTTCCTTCAGCTTGGCCGCGGTGGCAGGTCCGACGGCGGCGAAACGGATGAACCCGAGGGAGCGGATGTCATCGAATGCCTTGAAAAAGTAGTCAAAGAAGGTCGTGACCCCATTGGGACTGGTAAAAACGATCCAGTTGTATTCGGTCAGCCCGGTGATGGCATCGATCAAAGGGTGGATTTCAGAGGGTGGCCCAATCTTGATCGTTGGAATTTCAAGGACGTCGGCCCCGCGTTCGTGGAGTTGGTGGACAAGGGTACTGGCCTGTTCTCGCGTGCGGGTGACAACGATCCGCTGGCCGAAGAGAGGTCGGTTCTCAAACCAGTTCAGGCGGTTTCGTAGAGTGACCACTCCTCCGACCACAGTGACTGCGGGAGCGGTGATGCCGGCGGCGGTCGCCGCGTCGGCGAGGGTGTCCAGGGTGGCGACCACGGATTGCTGTCGACTGGTTGTTCCCCACCGAATCATCGCCGCGGGAGTCTCAGCAGCCATTCCGTTCTGGATCAGTTCGCGGGCAATGTGGCCGATGCGTTCGACGCCCATGAGGATTACCTTGGTTCCGGGAGTCCTGGCCACTGAGCCCCAATCCAGGGAGGTTTCCGGCTTGGTGGGGTCTTCATGGCCCGTGATGACCTGATAGGAGGAGCAAAAGTCGCGGTGGGTCACGGGAATCCCGGCATAAGCGGGGGCGGCGACGGTCGAGGAAATCCCGGGAACGACTTCGAATTCGATGCCTGCATCCGCCAGTTCCTCAGCCTCCTCTCCGCCGCGTCCAAACACATAGGGGTCCCCGCCTTTGAGGCGAACGACGACTTTGCCCTCCCGGGCGCGTTGGACCAGCAGTTGGTTGAGGTCTGCCTGTGGAATGGCGTGATCCCGGGAACGCTTGCCGCCGTAGATGAATTCCGCATCGCGCGGGGCGAGTCGAAGGAGTTCCTGGTTCACCAGGGCGTCATAGACCACGACCTCGGCATGGCCCAAAACTTCGGCCCCCCTCAGTGTCAACAATCCGGCGTCGCCGGGTCCGGCTCCAACCAGGTAAACGATCCCCTTCTTGGTTTGCATTCGGTTTTGAGTCTAGGCGAGGTGGTGCTCTTTGAATAGGGGGACCTCCCGCGGGGTTCCACATCCATGGAGAGACGCAACAATTAAAATCCCGCGCTTGCCGTGGCGATGGTTAACCGATGAAGTAGGGCGGTGACTGGTCCGTTACTTTGGAGTGCATTGGCACTATCCAGCTTGGGAGTGAACGTCTGGCAATTCATCGTTGCCTTGATCACCCCGGTGCACCGGAGGCCCGTGAGTGGGGCGGAAACCCCGGGTGTCACCATTCTCAAGCCGCTGAAGGGGCGCGAAGGGCGATCCCGTCAATGCCTTCGCAGCTGGTTCACCTTGCGCTATCCGGGGCCGATTCAACTTTTGTTTGGAGTGAAGGACGCCGATGACCCGGTCGTGGAGATCATCCGGGAACTGAAGGCCGAATTTCCCGAGGTGGATGCCCGGGTGGTCGTCTGTCCGGAATCCCTGGGCCCGAACTCCAAGGTGTCCACCCTGATGCAATTGGAGCCCTTGATCGAAAATCCGCTGGTGGTGGTCAGTGACGCGGATGTCCAGGTGCCGTTCGATTACCTGACGGCCGCGACGTGGTGGTTTCAAGAAACCGATGTCGGTTTGGTTTCCAATTTGTACAGCCTTGCCAATCCCTCAAGCTTCGCGATGTATTGGGAGGCGACGGTCGTGAATTCGGACTTCTGGAGCCAGGTCATGCAGTCCCGGCAACTGGGGCGGATCAAATTTGGACTGGGTGCCACCATGATGATTCGTCGGGAAATGCTCCAGCGAATTGGTGGGTTCGCCAGCATTGTGGACTATCTGGCGGATGACTACCAGCTGGGGCGCCGGATTTCCCAATTGCCTGCACGGGTCGAGATTTCCCCGGTGGTGGTTGATTGCTGGGAAGGGCGGGGAGGATGGAGCCATGTCTGGGGGCATCAACTGCGGTGGGCCCGCACGATCCGGGTCTGCCAGCCCATACCGTATTTTTTCAGCGTTATCACCGCCGTTTCATGGTGGGCGATGCTTTGGCTGATACTGGGGGATGCCCACCCTCTGATCGTCGCCGCCATCATCGCCCTGCGCGTCATCATGGCCACCGTTCAGTCGTTTCGTCTGAAGAACTATAAAAGCACCTACAACCCCGTCTTGATTGGGCTGATGGCCCCCATCAAAGACGTTCTTTCCACCTGCATCTGGCTTCTCGCGTTCAGCGGAGGCAAGGTGAGGTGGCGCGGGAACACCTTTCACGTGAGGGCAAACGGACGGATGGTTGCCGTTCAGTAGGTTGGGGCGGCAATTCCCGGGTGGAAAACACCTGCCTTGTACGCCCGCCTCGACTTTCCTTCCGTTTGGGTTCATAATTCTGGCGTTTGATCATGTCCGATCCCGTTGCCATACCTGCCGCACCCGCACCCTCCGACTTCATCCGGGACCTTGTCCGTGAAGATCTCGCGTCTGGTCGACGCCAGCGGGTCATCACCCGTTTTCCGCCTGAACCCAACGGGTATCTGCATATCGGTCACGCCAAGTCGATTTGTCTGAACTTTGGCATTGCCCGGGAAAACAATGGGATCTGTCACCTGCGCATGGATGACACGAACCCCACCAAGGAGGATGTCGAATATGTCGATTCCATCATCACCGATGTCCGGTGGTTGATTGACGGATGGGCCGATGGGGTGTTTGGCCTGAAGCCGGCGGGAAAAGGGCCTGAAGCGGCAGCCGATGGGATTGATTTTCATCTCTCCGCCGTTGAACCGGCTTCAGGTCAGAAGGTTGAGCCGTTTTATGCCTCGGATTACTTTGACGCCCTGTACGGCTTTGCCCGGCAACTGATTCGCCTGGGGCGGGCCTACGTCTGCGATCTGACTCCCGAGGAGACCGAACACTATCGCGGATCACCGGATCAACCTGGACGGAACAGTCCGTACCGGGATCGGGGCATTGAGGAAAACCTGGCGCTGTTCGAGAAGATGAAGGAAGGGCGGTTTCCAGACTCCGCCTGCACCTTGAGGGCTCGTATCGACATGGGCTCGCCCAATATCTGGATGCGGGATCCGGTGATTTATCGCATCCGTCATGCCGAGCACCACCACACGGGCACTCGTTGGT
>CAIPFS010000519.1 GCA_903864375.1 uncultured Verrucomicrobiota bacterium | reverse complement strand
GCGGCGACGACTGATTGCCATCGAAAATGTGGCCCAAGGCACCCTCGACCAGGTCATCATGCATCCTAGGGAAGTGTTTTCCGTGGCTATCGCTCGCCGGGCGTCGGCCATCATCCTCGCGCACAATCATCCCAGTGGGGACCCATCACCCAGTGAAGCGGACATTCGGGTCACTCGTGACCTGATTCGGGCCGGTCAACTCCTCCGAATTGAGGTTCTCGACCATGTGATCATCGGCACTCGTTCCGTGGAACGGCAACGGGACTACTCATCGCTGCGGGAGTTGGGCTACTTTTACGACTGTTGAGGTGCCCTTGCTGCATGGAAATTGCCATGAAATGGTGCGGTTGCTAACTTCGAGGCGTGAACTGGCAGGAATCCATCGAACAATGGCGCCGCCTTCCCGCTGAAGAGCAACGTCGAATCTGGTGGGCGCTTATTCCGCGAAGGGTTGCGGAATCCATGGCCTATGAGGGTGAACCAGTAGAACTCGAATGGCTGGAGAAACTCCATCAGGCGGAAACGCCACCCTTTTTATCGAAGCCAGTCGTGGAATCCTGAATTGCTCGAAATTAGCCCCTCTTCTTGGGGGGGGGGACGACGGGTCAAGCGCCAAGAAAATCGACATCGAAAGAATGAAGCACTTCCGAGGTTCCTACCGATTGAGGGCTACAACCCTCAAACCAAGGAGAACCGCCGATGAACCAAAGTGCTACCGAAGCCCTTCAAAATCGCCCCGTCCACAAAGTCCGAATTGGACTGGTCAAGGCCGCCATCTGGGCAAATTCAACCCGCAAGGGTGTTCTGTACAACGTCACCTTTGAACGGCGCTTCCATGACGGCGAAGCCTGGCGGTCCACCAGCTCGTTTGGTAGGGATGACCTGCTCAAATTGGCGAAGGTCGCAGACCAGGCTCATTCATGGATTACCGAACAATTGACGGTCGCTACAGTTAAGCCCGAGGTCGGCCCCGCCTTGAAACCAGTTTCAGCTCGTCGAGCGGCATAACCCGACAGGTGATCGAGCGGGGACCAATCATCCACGCATCGGCGGGTTTGACCCTCCAGGACGAGCAGAAAGGTCGGGCGGTACGCCATCGCTCGCGACCTTTCTGGTCGCCACGCGTAACGGACGAGTCCACGAGGGGCAAACTCGCCGATTTTTGGACACATCTCTCCCCGTCCGATTCATAACCACCGACAGGGTCCGTTTCATGACCTGAAAGGAGTTAACCCATGAGTCGCTCGATGCTTCGGCGGGTGGATCATACCCGTCAGTTGGATTTCGTCAGCTTTGCCCCAGTGGTGTTGCCGACGGACCGTGGTCCTCCGGCAACGCCAGAGTCGCAGCCATTGCACGTCGTTTCGACACCCGTCCTCTCGTTGGTTGAGTTGCCGCCGATCATTCCTTCGGTTCAGCCTGAGCCTGAACCGGTAAAGCCAATTGAAGTCCCAAAACCCCGTGTCTTTCGAATCACCGAAGCAGATCGACTCGGTGAAGGTTCACTCCGACAAAAGTGCGAGGACAACCTGGCTGCGATTGAACTGCTCAAGCGGCTTGAGTTGGAAAAGCGACCGGCCACCGAAGTTGAGCAATGGCAGTTGGTTCGATACGTCGGTTGGGGCGGGCTTCCTCAGGTTTTCGATACATGGAACGACGACTGGAAGTCGCAGCGGGATCGCCTAAAACAGATTTTGACTCCAGAGGAACTGGCCTCGGCCCGGGCAACTACGCTCAATGCCCACTATACCTCGGCCACGATCATTGAGGCGATGTACTCCGCTTTGGAACGTTTTGGTTTTCAAGGTGGACGAATTCTGGAACCGGCCTGCGGTCTGGGCCACTTCCTTGGGTTGATGCCTGAGGCAATACGAACGATATCGACATTTACTGGTATTGAAATCGATTCGCTCACCGCTCGATTGACCCAGGCGCTCTACCCAGAAAGTGACATCCGGCATGCTGCTTTTGAAGAGGCCAAGCTGGCCGATGATTTTTTCGATGTTGCCATCTCAAATGTTCCCTTCGGCGATTACCGTCCCTTCGACCCTCGCTTCCAATCCCATCAATTCCTCATTCACGATTACTTCTTCGCCGCTTCACTGGCCAAGGTGCGACCGGGCGGATTAATCGCGTTTGTCACTTCCCGCGGAACCCTCGATAAGCAGGACACCGTCCTGCGGGATTTTGTCGCCCGTCAGGCGGATTTCATCGGGGCCATTCGACTTCCCAACGACGCCTTCAAACAGAACGCCAATACCGAGGTCACCACCGATATCGTGTTCCTGCGGAAGCGTTTGCCAAGCGAAAGCAGTTGTGGACCCGCATGGAAGGAACTCCAGACCATCACCAACTCGCGCCAGGAAGCCATCACCGTCAATGAGTACTATGCTGCGCATCCCGAGCAGAT
>CAIPFS010000518.1 GCA_903864375.1 uncultured Verrucomicrobiota bacterium | reverse complement strand
CGCGTCCAATCCCCTGAAACCGGAGTTCACTCGGCCTTGGGATAGCTGCCGAGCACTTTGACAAAGCTGCAATGGTTTCCGAGCAGCTCAATGGCTTTGGCTACGGTGGGCTGGTCGGAATGGCCGTCACAATCGACGAAGAAGAAGTATTCCCAGGCCCGGCGTTTGCTGGGACGCGATTCAATCTTGGTCATGTTGATTTTGAATCGACGGAAGGGGGCCAGCGCCTTGTGGAGGGCCCCGACTTCGTCCTTGATGCTGAACATAACACTGGTGCGATCATCGCCGCTGGGAGGACTGCACTGGCGTCCGAGGACGAGAAACCGGGTGGCATTGGCGGAATTGTCCTGAATATCCCGTTCCAGGACCGGCACTCCATACTGTTCCGCCGCCAGGGAGCCGGCGATGGCGCCCGCCCCGGCTTCCCGGGCCGCCAATTCCACTGACCGGGCGTTGGAGCTGGTTTCCACCAATTCCGCCTGGGGATAAACCCGCTGAATCCATCCCCGGCATTGGGCAAGTGTCTGTGGATGAACGTAAAGCCGTCGAATTGCCGCCGGCGTTTCGCGACTGACCAGGCAGTGCGAAATTCGGAGGACGATCTGGGAGACAATCTTCAGGTCGCTGTCGACGAACATATCCAACGTATGAGTGACAGCACCCTCGGTGGAATTCTCGACCGGGACCACACCGTAGTCCGCCCGCAGCTTGGAGACTTCATGAAAGACGTCGGTGATCGTCTTTTGGGGGGAATACTTCAAACTGGCACCAAACCGTTTGATGGCGGCCTCATGGGTGAAGGTGGCCACCGGACCGAGGTAGGCAATGGTCAGGCTTTTTTCGAGGGAAAGGGCGCTGGACATGATCTCCCGGTAAATGGCACGCAGGCCCTCGTGGGTGATTGGCCCGGGATTGTTGCGGGTGATCTTGTCGAACACCGCCTGTTCCCGGTGCGGCGCGTAGATTTCCTCCCCGGCCTTCATCTTGATTGAGCCGATCTCCAGCACATGCCGGGTTCGTTCGTTCAAGAGTCGGACGATTTCCTCATCCAGGCGATCAATGGCCTGACGGTGCTCTTGCAGACTCATGCGGTCGGGAAGGATGCCTTGAATCCAGCCCGGGGCGAAATCCAAAACTTTACAACCGCGCCTTGATGGCGCGAATGCCCCTGCCCAGCAACGGCACGTGTTCGAACAGTCCGGCGGTGCTGTCCCAATAATCCTGATGAACGGTCACCCGGCCCGCGGCATCGAATCGAACCAGGGTGATGCCGAGGGTCCGGAGCGTCTCTCCCCTGGCGATCGACTTCAGCCGGTTGTCCATCACCCATCGGAAATAGTAAAAGCCATCGCCACTTCGGGTGACGTCCTCAAACTGGACGGAAATGGATTCCGTGTTCTTCATGGTCTTGAGGAAGTAGGACTGGATGTTGGTGGCACCGCGCACGGTTTTCAGAGTGTCATTGAACCAGGCGTCGGGGGCATACACGGCGAGCGTGTTGGATTGAATGGTCTCCACGGTCCAATTCCCAAGAAAGCCCTTCAACCGATCAACGGCCTCCCGTTCGGCGGTGGAACCGGCTGATACGGTGGGCTCTGCGCGCTTTTCAGCAACGACCAACCGGAAACCCGCGGCATGATCGGTCTCCCGGGGGGCCACCCGACAGGCGGATAAGCCAATACCCGCAGCCAATACCGCGATGGCGACCGCCGGCCACAGCCAACTCCTTGGACGACTCATGGGGCAAAATGCCGTCGGGACCCGGGTTCGCAAGCATCGGCATCAAGATTCCGCTTCGCCCCGGACTGTGCACCGAGTTATTCTGTAGAAAACCAAGAATGAAAAAGCGCACCTGGAGAATCGCGGGGATCAACTTTGATCACTTTCACATGGGGGATTTGCTCCGCATGGCCGCTGAGCATCCTTCAGCGGAGATCGTCGGCATTAGCGACCTGCAGCCCGAACGCATGCAGTCGGCGACGCGCAATTTTGGGCTTGGCCCGGACAAGGTTTTCACGGACTACCGTGCCTGCCTGGAGAAGACGAAGCCGGACGTGGTTATTCTTTGCCCTGCTGCCTCTCAGCATGGGGAATGGGTCAAGAAGGTGGCACCCTACAACACCCACATCATGGTGGAGAAACCGTTTGCCGCCCAACTGAAGGAGGCCGACGAAATGACCCGGGTGATGCCAGCGGGAAAGACCCTGATGATCAACTGGCCCTCCCAATGGATGCCCCCCCATCGTCGCGCCCATGAATTGATCGCCGCCGGCAAGATCGGAGAGGTTTTGAACGTCTGGCATTTTGGTGGCAATCGGGGTCCGCTCTGGCATGGGGCGGACAAACTGGAAAAAACCGCCGCGCAAGTGTCCGCAGAGAAGCCCAATTCCTGGTTTTACAAGAAGGCCCACGGTGGGGGCTCCCTTCTGGATTATCTCGGTTATGGCACCACCATGGGGACCTGGTTCCGGAGCGGGGTCCGTCCGCTCGAAGTGACGGCGGTCACCGCAGGAGATCCGGGGCTTGAGGTCGATGAACACAGCATTGTGGTCGCGCGCTACGTTCAGGGGTTGTCCAAATTCGAAACCCGGTGGGGCACGTTTACGGATCCGTGGACCATCCAACCGCAACCACGTTGTGGCTACATCATTGCGGGAACGGAAGGGACCATCAGCACTTACGATTACGACGCGCATGTGACGCTGCAAACGCGAAAGAAGCCGGAGCCGCATCCGGTTGCAGTCACGCCATTGAAAAAACCCGGAGCCAACCCGGTTCAGTACCTGCTGCACTGCCTGGAGGCGGGAAAACCCTTGGAAGGTCCGGTCAGTCTACCCATCAGCCGCATTGGCCAGGAGATTGTGGATGCGGCGGTGCGGAGCGCCCGATTGAAGAAGACGGTGGCCCTGCCCGCGTAGGCGGCCGACCACGGTTTGCTACCGTTTGAAGGTCATCTGGACGGTCTGGGTCAACCGGGCAAAGAAGCTCTGCGGGCCAGCTTTCGTAGCCTGCACCCCAGGAATCGCCTCGCAGCGGGCGTTGCAATCGGGGCAAAAGAGCAGCGGTCCGGTCGTTCCGCCCGCCAGTTTGGTCGATCGGAGGGAGGCCATGGCAAAGTAGCCGGGGCATTTGACCACCGCACCGCAACCTCCGAGCGCCTGGTGGGTCGCGGGAAGTGCGGGATTTCGGGAACAGGCGAGGGTGCCGTCGTCCAGCGTTTGAACCTGGCCGGCGGCTTGTGCAACTTTGGGGGATCCAGCGACCGGAATCTTGATCTCAACCTCTTCAGCCCCCAATTGAAATTCGACGCCCCCAAATTGCAGGGAGTGACCTGGAGTGATCACGATGTCGGTGACCCCCTCTCCATTGACGAAGGTTCCGTTGGTGGATTGAAGATCGCGAACGCGAAGTCCCCTGTCCTCCGGCAGGATCGTCAGTTCGGCGTGAAAACTGGAGACACTGGGATCGTTAAGGCAGAGCTGATTTCCTGGATTCCGACCCACGGTGCAGGTGCGGGAGCATAATTCAAATCGCCACGTCGGATCGTTCGAATGAAGGATATACCGGTTCATAGGATGATTCATACTCAGAACCCAAACCTTTTAATGTTCAGGACGTCGCCACTCTCTCTTCCCACCGCGGTTTGTCGATTGGAATAACCCCTGGGTATTCCAACGGGTTTTTCCAACGGGCCACTGCCGACTCCTGACAGACGACGGAAGATGTCCCTTTGTTCATTGTTCTTCTGGATAACGAATTCCGGAGCAATTCCTTAGGCCGCATGTTTTCAAAATGGATTTGCCGTTCTGCCGGCCAAAACAGGAGGG
>CAIPFS010000517.1 GCA_903864375.1 uncultured Verrucomicrobiota bacterium | reverse complement strand
CTGGGTCGAATCGTATATGCGGAGCAGATCACCCGGACGAGATTCAAAACCCACGGGGTGCTACATTCGCCGTTGTTGAAGGCATGCTCCCCGCGGGGCAGATATCAAACGCTGTTGTCGAACGTGTAGACGTTGAGATTCTGAATCTAGCGTCTAAGTGAGGTGATCCAGAAAAGAATCGCCCCGACTGCGGCCACGACCAATCCGATCGACGTACGCCGGCGTAGCCGCCTCAGACGTCGCCACTCGGGATTATCGCACAGCCATCGCTCGCAACCAGGACATTGCGAAGGATTCTTGGACACTCTCGCTCCGCAATGAGGACATCTCGCTGACGTCAAAAAGTTCATGAGTATCCCTTAACTAAGAGAGTGGGAGGGCCGCTACCGGGCGGCCTCCGCGACCTGCGCGTCCTTGAGCCGGCGCTGTTCACGGAGCTCGGCCTCGTAGGCCGACCGGTCGTGCCCGCCTGCTTCTGGCAGCACAGCCCGCAAACGCCGCTTGGAGCACTGCTCCGCGGTGCCCTTGGGTAAAGGCACGGTGCGCACCTTACGGCGCACGCTGCACGACTTACCCACATACCAGACCTTGGCCGTGGTGACCGCCACGGCGGCCCGAAGGTGTCGATGAATTGGGGCGTGGTGCTGCGCACGGCCGTTGTGTTGCGCGGCGTAGGCATCGACGTGCGCGTGTGCCGCGGGGAGTTGAGCCACGAGCAGGCGTTCAGCGAGCCCGATTACGCGGTGCCGTAGGTGCCTATGAGTTTGATTACCAAAAACGACTTCGGAATCACTGGATTGTAGAAATCGGCGGAAAATGGTAGAAATTGGCGAGTGGGCTTAGTTCTTCGTTGCCCGATAAAACCGCGTTGAAGAACCTACCCCCAAATCAACCACCGAAGTGCCGGAACTGCCGAGTGTGACGTTGGTCCACGTTTGCCATGGGCCAGATGCAGTGGAGCTCCATTGAACAATCCCCGAGGCTCCGGCCGCTCCGGTGATGGTAATTTCGGGCACCAGGCGGATTGACACTTGAAGCGGGCCGGATGGTTGGCCACCGTCTGAGATAGAGCGCGCCAAAATCACCCCGCTTTTGCCGATTGCGACCGCCTGTTTGGAATTCATGGTGACCGAATCCAGCGAGGGCAATGTTGAAAACGTCGTCGTCGTCCAAGTTGCGGCGTCTGAGGATTCGAGAATCGTTCCAGAATCTCCACACGCGAGGTAGGTCCCGCCGTAGCTGCAAACTCCATGGAGATTGACGGCAACTGGCGATTTGAAGCGTGCCCATTGTACACCGTTCTTTGACCCAAGAATCAGCCCCCCACTTCCCACTGCGATCCAGCCAGCGTTTCCGTAGCAAACACTGTTCACGTCAAAAGTGGTCCCGGATTCAACCTTCGCCCAAACCGTTCCATTTCCGGATGTCAGAATTGTTCCGCCAGCTCCAACTGTTACGAACAAGCCGTTCGCGTAAGCCACGGATGAGAGATTCTGGGTGGTCGAATTTGACAGCTTGGTCCAATCCGAACCATTCGACGACCGGTACTGGTATCCTGAGTAACCGACACTTACCCAAACCCCATTCCCAAACACCGAATCAATTCCCGGGGCCACAGTGTAAGGGATTCCGGCGATGCTCCCACTCTTTGAGGAGGCGTAGCCCGAGACCACAAAAGAACTGCTTCGTTTGATCGTCGTGAAGAAGTTCCCAGACAATTCCTGCTGCTTCGTCCAGTTGAGGCCGTCCGCTGAGGTTATAACCGTCTCATTGTCGCCAGTTGCGACGAAAAGTGCTTCATCACTGTAAATACCCGTCAGGCGCGAGGAAGTAGGCGAAGGTGCTTGGATCCAGCCTCCGGCAACGGAAACTGCGGTGGCCAGCACGGCGAAGCTGCTGATGACGCTGGATCGGATTCTAGGAGAGTGGAAAGAGGAAACTCGCCAACCTACAGTCCTTTGGGATACGCGCATTTCTTTTTGTTACGCTGCCCTTCATGTTGTTGCAAGTTTCCGCAGGGCGCTTCCATCCCCCAGAGCCCTCCTTTCCAAACTTCGCCCTCCAAATCCGTGAACAAACCGGGAATTAGCAGGCACTCGCCGACCGTCGAGTCCCTGAAAAAACGCCGTTGACCGGTGCGGGCACCCTGTCACTGGTGCGTCCATGACGCAGTACATCAGCTACTTACGG
>CAIPFS010000516.1 GCA_903864375.1 uncultured Verrucomicrobiota bacterium | reverse complement strand
TGCTGAGATTCAAGGAATCGGCAATCCGGCGGGTGTCGTCACCCTGCCCCAGCATGCGGAAGACTTCCATTTCGCGGTCGCTCAACTGGCTGAAGTTCGATGCCGATGTCCGATTTCCGATGTACCTCTCGTTGATCATCGACTGGACTTCGGGGCTCACAAAAATCCTGCCCGCTGAAACCTCCCTGATTCCGGTGATAATCTTGCGGGTGGTGTCCCGTTTGCTCACATAGCCGCGAGCCCCGGCACGCAAAACGCGATCCGCGTAAGTCAGTTCGTCGTGGAGGCTGAGAACCAGGCTGACACTGCCCGGCGAAATGCATCGGATGTCCTTGACCAGTTCGAGGCCGGAACCGCGCGACAGCATGATGTCGACGATGACGACATCCGGTTGGAGGAGTTCTATCCGGGCAAGCGCATCTGGAGCTGTATCCGCTTCGCCGCAGACCCCCATGTCGGACTGCTGATGGATCAGGTTGCCCAGCCATTCCCGGACGAGTGGATGGTCATCGACAATGAAGACGCTCTTTTTTCCCTCCATGGAAGTTGGATTCAAAACTCACGCTTCAAATCCCCATCAGCCGCGTCTGCCCGTGGAATGAAGACGGAAACCCGGGTTCCAGGATCCAACGGGTGGATTTCGAACCGTCCCCTCACCTGATCGGCTCGATGCCGCATGATTTGCAGGCCGATGCCCGTCGACGAAACGCGATCCAGGGAGATGCCCAGCCCGGAGTCAGAAATTTGAAGGACACAGCCGTCACTGCATTGTGCAAGACGGATGCGAATCGACTTTGCCTCGCCATGCCGAAGGGCGTTTTGAACTGCCTCCTGGGCAATTCGATAGAGATGCATCGCGACTTCGCCGGAACCCAGTTCGATCTTCCCCTGCAATTCAAATGAACAATCGATGCGGGCTCGCAGGGCTGTGGTCTCGGCAAGCTCACGCAGGCGGAGGATCAAGGTGACCCCATCCAGGTCCGATGGAGCCAGGCCATGGGCAAGGCTCCGTGCCAGCCCGATGCCATCTTCGACAATGCCGGCAACCTGTTCTGCATCTCCGGCCTCGGAGAGCCCTTTTGCCCTCAGCTTTTCGCCCAATACGGCACTCGCCATCGCCGCACCAGTAAAATGCTGGCACAGGCTGTCATGAATATCATATCCGATCCGCCGTTGTTCACGCTCGCTGGCCTCAAGCAGGGCATTTTGGAGCTTTTGTTGCACAGCGAGTCCCCGGCTCAGTTCCACGGCCCGTTCCTCAACCCGGGCATGCAATCGAAGATGTGTGGTCTTTAGCAAATGCAGGGCGCGGACAAAGGCACCAAAAAATACGAGCAACAACGCCGCATTTCCCCAAGCGGATGATGTGCTCCCGGCGCCCGTTCCCATCACCAGATCCCCGGTTACCTCCAATGCCACACTGGAGAGCGCCACCGCCGTTCCCAGCTTCCATCCGCGATGCCAGGTGGTCATGCAGATGGAGACGAGGTAGAACATGGATAACTCCAGTTCGTCGCCCGTCAGGTAGTCGACGGCCGCGACCGCCAGCAATAAAACAAAGGCCACCCAGGCCCAAGCCTTCCGGTCGAGCGCCGTGGAAAACAAGCGCCACCGTGGAATCCGTCGAATGGTTGAGCTCCGAACTGTCATCGGTTGTAAAGGGTGCTACCGCACGGGACCACTTGGTTCCTGCACCCTTTCGCGTCCATCGCTGTCATTCCCATGATTTTTGACGGTCTGGGTTGCATGGACGGGCACACGAATTCATACCCGGACCCGCCCTCAGAGAAAAGCGTGGGGAAGAGGCCGGGTCAAGGGCGACCGTCACCCAACCGACCGGCAGCGGATCCAGGGGGGCATCCAGGCGGAGCGCGGATTCGAGAATCCCGTCGTTGCCCTGAACGGCAAACCGTGCCCCACGCGTGTCCTTTTCAGACGTTCAATGGACTCTTTTCGACGCCATGGGTCCGGGTCAGGTTTCGCTCGTGAATCAGCTCGGCCTCAGCCTGAAGCCAGTGCTGCACCTCGTGTCCAGGAAGCGAACCCTGGTTGACGTAGACAAAGTAGGCGCGTCGCGCCACCTCATCAGGTGACGGAACAAACGCCTCCTCGGCCTTCTTCCGCTCCTCGAGATAGATAATCCGGGGAATGGGCTCGGTGTGGACGGGTTGGGGGGAATGATGGTGTTTCACGCATTGATGTTCTGCCTCCCATCGCGCATTGCCATCAGGTCTTTACCGAACGTTTTCCGAAGAGGAATGAGACCTGGTTTCCCATCTACCGGATTGACTTGCCCCGGTGATGATATCCACTCATCCCATGCATCGAGAGGTCCCCCGCTTTCACAGGCGTTTTTCACGTCCATTCCTGATCGCCACAGCCCTTATTTCGGTGGGCTTCGCGACGCGAGCCGATTGGCAGGAATTTCGAGGTCCGTTCGGAGACGGTCAAGATCGGAAGAGCACACGTCTGAACTCCAGTCAC
>CAIPFS010000515.1 GCA_903864375.1 uncultured Verrucomicrobiota bacterium | reverse complement strand
GGGCGGGGCGGTCAAAGGCGGTGCGGTCTACGGGGCCTTTCCTGACCTGTCACTGGGTGGCCCCGATGACTCGGGCTCACGGGGTGCCTTGATTCCGAGCACTTCCATCGATCAATACGGGGCAACCGTGGCCTCATGGCTCGGTGTCCCGACTGCCCAACTCCCTGCCGTCTTCCCCAACCTCGGAAACTACGCCACCCCGAATGTGGGGTTTGTTTAGTTTTTTGAAGGACGGTCTGCCGCTTCATACTTCTTCGTGACTTCGCGCCTTCGTGTGAATCCGGCCCAATTTATCTCATACGAAGTCACGAAGATGACAAAGCTCAAGGGCGTTACCGACTTTGAACCGAAGGATTGCTTGAGGACCGAGCGACGGCACCTGGCGTTGCAGCGTTATTTCGCCGGGTGGGTTTCGATTTCGATGTCCTTGAAACTCACGCGGGTTTTGCCTCCGCCGTGCACCTGAAGGCCCAGATGGCCGGTCACCGGAATTTTGGGGTCCGATTCCGTGTAGTCGACGGTGACCTCGCCATTCAACCGAATCACAATGCGACGACCTTCGCACCGGACCTCGTAGTCATTCCATTGTCCGAGCGGATGGAGCGCCTTTTTCAAGACCTCTTCCGTTGGGCGGGCCAGAACGATGTTGCGGCGGGATTCATCATACAGACAGCCGTACCAGCCATCGCCAATATCCGCCTGATATCCGACCATCTCCGGATCATTGGGAACTCGCTGGCTGCGGAACTGAACCCCGGAATTCACGAAGCCTTCGGTGCCCTCCAATCGAAACTTTAGCGTCAGGACAAAGTCGCCAAATTCAGCGCGGGAAGCCAGGAACTCATTGTTCTTGAGCAAGGTCTTCCCGTCGCCTCCCACCAGAAGTCCGGATTCCACACTCCAGACATTGGTATTTCCTTCCCAATGGGCCAGGGTTTTACCATCGAATAGGGACTGGCGATCGGCCATCACGGCCACGGTCGCGAAGAAGGTGCCGATGAGAAGGCAGCGGGTGTTCATGCACGGATTGAACTCCATCCGAGGGCGCTGTCCAGCCCTCAGATGGGACCCCGCCTCGGTTGGGACGGCTATTTTCCCAGCGGCAGAGCCATGGAAATGGTGGTTCCGCGGCCGGGGGTCGACCAGACCTTGACCAGGCCCTGATGCTGCTCAATCACCCGCGCAACAATGGCCAGTCCCAGTCCGGTGCCCTTGGGTTTGGTCGTCTGGAGAAGTGAACTGAATGCGCGCTTTCGCTGTTCGGCACTCATCCCCGCCCCGGTATCCCGGAATCGAACCAGCACGTGGGAGGGACGGTTCCGACCTCGATTGAGGGGCAACGCCTTGGAACGGATCGTGAGGCGTCCCCCGTCCGGCATGGCCTCCACCGCATTCAAGGTCAGATTCAGAAAGGCCTGCTCCAGTTGGGTGGCATCGGCCCAGACGGAGGGAAGAGATTGGTCGAACTTTCGTACCAGGAGAACATTGTGAACCTGAAGCGCGTGCCGGGTCAGCAGGCTCATATCGTCCAGCAACTGGTTCAGGTTCACCTCGCTCCGCTCCGGTTCCGCACTCCGGGCGAAATCCAGGACACGATCCACAATTCGATTCAGGTGGTCCATTTTTTCACCCATGATGCGGACGTCGTTGGAGCGCGCATCATGCGCCGGGAAATCCAGTGCCAGGGAATGATGCAGCATTTTCATCACGGTCAGCGGATTGCGAATCTCATGGGCAATTTCCGCCGCCAGCAATCCGAGGGCGGAGAGGCGTTCACTCTGGCGGAGGGCTTCCTCCACCTGGACAATGCGGTCGTAGAGACGCGTCTTCTCCAGGGCTAGCGCCGATAATTCGGCGTAGGCGGTCAGGGTCCGGACCTCTTCATCCGCAAACGTGTGCGGTTCTCCTGTGTAGAGATTGAGGGCTCCCAACGCCTTTCCCGAAAAGAGCAACGGCACCGTCAGCAGCGAAACCAGGCCCTCCTTTCTGGCCATCGAGGCATTTTGATACCGCCCCGACTTTTGCACATTCTCCAATTGCATCGGCTTCTTCCGCCGCATGGCAATACCGACAAAGCTTTCGCCGGCACTGAGCCGCGGCTTGGACAGGTATTCTTTTCCCGCACCATAATGGGCGCGGAGCTCGAGCCATTCGCCGGAGGAATCGAGCATCATCAGAGAGCACATCCTTCCTCCGAGAAGGGCGCGAGTCTCCCGGACGATCGCCTGCAGGGCGTCATCCAGGCTGAATGTGGAATTGATGGTCTGGCTGACACTGACCAGCGACTCCAGAAGACGCGCCTTCTGGCGGGCCTGCTCGTAAAGCCAGGTGTTCGCTATGGCCGGGGCCGCCACCTGGGCCAGTTCCTGCAACAACTCCTCATCGTCCGCCGAAAAGGCATCCAGGCGATCCGAGTTGACGTTGATCACGCCGCGGACTGAATCCCCCACCCGCAGCGGCACGGCAAGTTCGGAACAGATGTCCGCCCGGATTCGGATATACCGCCGATCCGCCGCAACATTTCCGACCCGGGCTGATTTTCCCGACCGCGCGACCCACCCGGTGATTCCTTCACCGATCTTCAATCGCAATCCCCGCGCCGAGGCAGGAAATCCATGGATGGCCTCCAGTTCCAGAAAGCCCGTGGTGGGATTCGCCAGACTGACCGTGCCACTATTGGCGGATAGGAGCCGGACGGCCTCCTGCAGCAGGAGGCGCATCGCCTCCTTCAGGTCCAGCGTGGATTGAACGATCTGTCCGACGGCATGGACCGCTTCGAGGCGCGTCAATCGGGCCTTGATCCGCTCATGTTCAGCCAACGGTATTTCCATATCAACGCACGCGGGTGGTCAGGCCCAATCCGAGGAGACCAAAAAACAGGTTGGGAAGCCACGCCGCCAGCCAGGGCGTGAGGATTCCCCGCTGCCCCACGGCAAAACCCAGTCGCTGGATGACGAAATAGCCAAAGGCGAGGGCGATGCTGCCGGCGACCCCATAGAAAAGATTTCGTCGCCCCGATGGAGCGGCGAAGGGCACGGCGATGAAGGTCACCACAAGGCAGGTCCACGGTGCCGCCAGGTGGGCTTGCAACTGCGTTTCAAGAACCGCCCGGTCGCCGGGGCGCAGGGTGGGATGCAACCGTTGGTAGTCGCGGATTTGGTAGGCCGCCAGCTCGGGCTTTTTCAACAATCGACTCTGCCGCAACAGACCGGTGACCCGGATCTCGCTTCGAATGATCTCCGGAGTCTCGGTCAAATTCGGGATCACCAACTCGTCCGAAAGGGTTTCAAGCGGGTAGACGTCGCTGCTGGAACGGTACAAGTACTCCCGTGACCGGAAGAAGTGCCAGGCCGCATTGGTGTAGAGTCCGGACTCGGCCAGGATGATCCGACGCGCTCCGCTTTCGAGCGGGGCGCTTCCATGGAGTCCGCGCAACTCGCTGGTCGCGGAGTTGAACTGTTCCATGTCCCAACTGGGGCCTTTCCCGGCGCCATCCTGCCGGAGGCCGGCATAGACGACTCCATTGGTCAACCCACTCCTGGACCGAAAGGGCCAGTTGGTGAGTGAGGTCGCGTCCGCCCCCAATTCCGCGGCGTTCAGCACCTGCATGGGACGACGGCGTCGGGCGGGCGCCCCGTCGTCTGCAGATCGAAAGACGAGTTCAAAGGCATTCGTCAAGATCCAAACCCCATTGGTTCCGCTGGGGGCATTCCACCGCGCTCCATCCGCGATCAATTCCTGTCGGGCGTTCGAAGGCAGGAAGAAAGCCACCCGCGGTTGTCGCAACTCCCCGGTCTCCAGATTGTATCCTCCGAGCGACCAGGAGCGGAGTTCCGCATGATTGAAAAAGCTGATGTTATTCCTCCAGGCGCGACCGGGTTCCGCCGCTGCCGGGTCGGACCAACCGGCCCGAAGATTATCCTCCTTTTCCCGCGCATCCGGGGCGACGACTTCATTGACCAGATAAAGGGCACCGGAAAACAGCAGGCCAATCGCATAGTAGGGCAGACAGATCCGCCAGAGACCGACCCCGGCCGCCCTCATGGCGGTCAACTCCTGATGCCGCGCATGCTGGGTCAGGGCGTACAGCAAGGCCAGCAACAGTCCCACCGGCAGAATCGTCAACAAAAGTTGGGGAAGTCGGAGCCAGTAGAGCCGGGCAATATCGACGAGTCCCGCATGCTGTTGCTGGAGGTTGTTCAGTTCGCTGAACAAATCAAAGGCCACCCAAAACAGGAGGAATCCCCCGAGGCAAATACCCAGGGGAACCATCAACTCACGAACAAGGTACCGATCCAGCAGGCGCATGAACAACAGGGGCAGCGTAGCGGATTCGGCGGAATGACCAAAGGAGCAACTCATCCGGGGGGGCTCCATGAACCAGCCCTCACGCCGTAGGTCAGACATTCCGGTCGGCTGTATCGCCGATTTTCCAGTCGGCTGCGCCGTGCCACGTCCCGAAGCACTCCGGTTCGCCCCAGGGCCCGGCAGGCCTGGAGGCCCGCGATACAGCAGGTTTGGAACCTGCGCTACGTCGCACATCCGCCGGTCTGCCCACCCGGTTCAATGCCTCGATTCGCGTCCACTTTTGGAGGTGTTCGCTACCCGGCAGCCCGATTCGTTTCCGCCTGGGCATGGACGCCCGCCCCGGGTTCATCCTAGAATCGTGCCATGACGTCCTGGATTCGATCCCTGATTTGGCTCGGCGTTTCGGCGGCCGGGGGATGGTCCTTTTACATCCTCTGTGCAAGCCGCGGTGAGCCGGTCAATTCCGCCTACGTGGTGGTCGCCGCCCTCTGCACCTATGCCATCGCCTACCGCTTTTACGCCAAATGGCTGGCAGCCTCGGTCCTGACCCTCAATGACCGCAGGGCAACACCCTGCGAGACCCATGAAGATGGCCGGGATTTTGTGAAAACGAATCGGTGGATCGTGTTTGGACACCATTTTGCCGCCATTTCCGGCCCAGGCCCCCTGGTGGGACCCGTTCTTGCCGCCCAGTTTGGATATCTTCCGGGTCTGCTCTGGATTCTGATCGGGGTGACCCTCGGAGGAGCCGTGCAGGATTTTGTCATTCTCACCGCGTCGATGCGGCGCAAGGGCAAATCGCTCGGCCAGATGGTGCGGGAGGAATTAAATGGCTGGACGGGCGCCGTCTGTCTCGCGGCCATCCTCGCCATTCTCATCATCCTGCTGGCGGTTCTGGCGTTGATCATCGTCAGTACCCTCGCGGAAAGTCCCTGGGGAGTCTTCACCGTGGGAGCCACCATCCCCGTCGCCCTGGCCATGGGCGGTTATCTGCGATGGATTCGACCCGGCAAGACCCTGGAGGCCTCCGCCATTGGTGTCCTTTGCCTGCTGGCGGCGGTCATCGGCGGACGCTGGGTTCATCAAAATCCGGAACTGGCCCACTGGTTCACGCTGCCGGGAATGCAGCTGGCCTGGCTGTTGATTGCCTACGGACTCGCCGCGTCCGTTCTTCCCGTGTGGCTGCTGCTGGCCCCCCGGGATTACCTCAGCACCTTCATGAAGTTGGGCACCATCCTGGCCCTTGCCGGCGGCGTCCTCCTGGTGCTTCCCGACCTTAAAATGCCCGCCATCACCGCCTTTGTGAATGGAAGTGGTCCCGTGGTTCCCGGCCGGCTGTTTCCCTTCTGTTTCATCACCATCGCCTGCGGTGCCATCAGTGGATTCCACTCCCTTGTTGCCAGCGGTATCACCCCAAAAATCATTCCACGGGAAAGCGATGCCCGCATGGTGGGCTATGGCGCAATGTGCCTTGAATCCCTGGTGGCGGTGATGGCCCTGGTGGCCGCCTGTTGCCTCGAGCCGGGCGTCTACCTGGCCATCAACATCAAAGGCGCAGGCCCGGATGCCGCCGCCATTGCCCTGGATACGGTCGCGAAGGTCCAGGCCTCCGGTTATTCGGTCACGCCGGAAACCATGAGCGCCCTGGCGGCCTCGGTGGGTGAACCCTCGCTTTACGGAAAGACAGGAGGTGCAGCCACACTCGCAGTCGGCATGGCCAGC
>CAIPFS010000514.1 GCA_903864375.1 uncultured Verrucomicrobiota bacterium | reverse complement strand
TGTGCCGTCTGGATGCCGTGCCGTTGAATTTCTTTTCCTGGCATTGCTATACCGCTGACCCTGCCGAGCTGAGCATTCGCTCCCGGGCCATCCGGCGACTTCTGGACTCCAATGGCTTCGCGGAAACCGAGAATCACTTGAACGAATGGAATTTCCTACCCCGCAACGACTGGCAGCCGATCTCCAGAATGGGAACTGCCGTCGCCAGGCGACAACACTACGAAGAGATGGGGGGCGCTGCGGGAGCTGCCTTCATTGCCACAGCTCTGCTGGAATTGCAGGACGCGCCTGTTGACGTCTGCAATTTGTTTCATGGGGAGGCGGGAGGATTCGGCATCTTTACCCCGGAAGGAGTTCCTTTGAAGGCGTACGAGGCCCTTCGATCCTTCCGGGGTCTTTTGGACACTCCTCGGCGCGTAAAAACCGGTGGTGCTGTGGGTGGGAAACTGGCCTTTGCCGCCGGGCTGAGCACCGACGGTCAGGAGGCGACCATGTTATTGAGCAATTTTATGGATGCCCGTACCAACTTCACGTTCCAGTGGACCGGATTCGCCACCGCCCGGGACGTGACGGCGGAAATCCGCATCACGGATGCCGATCACGATTTAATGAGCATGCGAACGGTGTCGGTTGCGGGTGCACACGCTTCCCTGCACCTCACCCTGAAAGCGCCGGCCATTGCGTTGATTCGTTTGGGATGGCAAGGGCGATAACCTCAATGAAATGATCGTCCGGGTGTCCGGTGTTCCTTCCGGGGGTGTGAGGGCCTGAGATCGCGCCACTCGTTCCCACAGGTTCAGACTGTCTGCCGACGAGGAAATGGATATTGGGATGCCAGCGGAAAGTCTCGTTGCCGCCAGGTTTCATAGCCTCCGGCCAGCGGACGGACCCGATGAATGCCATAGCGCTTGAGCAGCAGTGCGGCGCGAGTGCTGGCGTTTTCGTTAGGACAGGAGCAGTAAAGGACAATATCGCGATCGCGGGGGATCTCCGAATGCCGCCGGGAGACCTCGTTGGGGGCCATTCGGATAGCCGTCGGAAGGGTTTCCGGCGATTGGTCAAAGTGGGAGGGCAATCGCAGGTCCAATACCACGACCTCGGCAGACGCCTCCAGTTGGCCCATTAGTTCATCGGGAGATATTCGGGCGACGCGAAGTTGCCTCACGAAGCGGGCGCGTCGGATGTACTTGATGCCGATATAGGCGACGAATAAGACAGCAAGCAACGAAAAGACCACCCGCCCGGAAGTCGAAATCACGGTGAGCAGGTGCTCCAACTGTTGACTGAAGAGATAGCCAGGGATCACCAGCGCCATGGCAAAGACCGATGCTCCAATGAGATTGAGAACCTGAAAACGCCAGCGCGATATCCCGGTCATTCCTGCCATTGGCGAAGCGATAACGTTCATTCCCGGCACGAATTTCGAGATCACCAGAGTCCAGGTTCCCCGTCGGGAAAACATCGATTGGGTTCGGTCGACGCAACTCTCGGGCTCAAGCGAAGTGCGGCAGATAAAACTCAGGACAGATTTGCCCCGGTTTCGACCTATTTCAAACCAGATGGTGTCAATCAGCATGGCCGCGAGCGCTGCGGAACCGATGACGGCGAGGAGATTCAACCTGCCGTCGCGGGCCAGAGCGCCGCCGGCAAGAAGGACCGGAAACGCGGGAACGGGCAGGCCCGCCTGATCGAGAAAAACCCAAAGGAAGACGATCCAGTATCCATGACTGGCCAAAATGGAGAGAGCCTCGTGCATGGGAATTTGTCGTTCGATCCCGGAATAATCAGGGGAGCGCTGGCGGATTGGTGGAAGGTGGGGTGGCCGTCAGCACCGGGATGAGCGCCAGCACATTGGTGTGGATCTGGGTCGGGACGGCCGCACGGGCTGCTTTCTTCCATTCCGACTCCAACCGCTGGCGATTCTGCAGCAGGAGTTGATGGCGGAGGGTGGCTTCAACCGTCTCGAAGGGCTTGACACGTTCCGGACGGCTCTCCAGCAGCTTCACCAGGTAACAGCCGTGCTCCGTCTCAATGAGTTCGCTGACAGCACCGGGTTGTGCCAGGGCGAAAAGAGCGTCGATGACCGGCCTGTCAAAACGGGAGTCGGCACGGTCGGCCCGAATCCAGCCGAAATCACCGC
>CAIPFS010000513.1 GCA_903864375.1 uncultured Verrucomicrobiota bacterium | reverse complement strand
GAGCAAATACCTCTCTACCAGCTCTTTGCCAATGATATGCCTCCTGTAACTACTCTTAAACCTCTAGAAACACCACTTTTGGGCGGTTTTTGACTGGACACTACTGCGGTCTACCGAATCACCTCGCCCCGAAAAAACCTGGGCCCGCCTCAGTGCCAGGAATAGACCTGGATCGCCTCGGCGACCCCATCGGAAGGAAGGTTCATTCCGTGGATCCGCAGGGCGGCGGCGAGGCAGGCAAGGGTTTGCAACACCGCCGTCCGCTGTGCGTTGTAGCCCATGGTTCCTATCCGCCAAATCACACCCGCCAGCGGACCAAACGACGTCCCAATCTCAATCCCAAAATCTGAAAGCAGGGTGCTCCGCACCGCCTCACCATCCACTTCCCCGGGGACATAAATCCCGGTCACGTTCTGCATCTGATACGCCCGATCGCCAAACAACCGCAGGCCCATCGCTATAAGTCCCGCCTGGAGCGCCTGACAGTGAAGCCGATGCCGGGCGTGCGCCCCCTGAAGACCTTCTTCCAGGAGTATCCGTGCACATTCATAGGCGGCATACAGCATCGTGGTGGCCTCGGTGTGATGATTGAGCCCGTGTTCCCAGTATCCGAGGATCATGGCCAGATCAAAATAATTGCTGGTAATGCGCGGACCCGATCCTGGTTGGTATTCGGCTGTTTGGAGCCCGGACTCCAAATGCCTGCGGCTCTCGATCCGTTCGACGACGGCATCGCTCAGGGTGATGGGCGATATTCCCGCCGGTCCGCCCAGGCATTTTTGCAGACCCACCGACACCGCATCCAATTTCCATTCATCGACCGGCAGCGGATTCCCGCCAATGGATGCCGTGGCGTCGACATAGGAAATCACCCCGTAGGAGCGGCACAACTCCCCTACCCCCGCCAGTGGCTGGCACATGGTCGTGGAGGTGTCGCCCTGACAGATGGCCAGGAGTCGCGGACAGTGCTCTTGAAGAGCCGCCTCGATGGACTCCAGAGAAAACACGGTTCCCCACGCGACCTCCACCCGCCGGACGTCGGCCCCGCAGCGAGAGGCAATTTCGCACAGTAAATTTCCAAACCGGCCGAAAACCGGCACCAGCACCACGTCCCCCGGACAAATCAAAGAGACGAGGATGGCCTCGATCCCGGCGCGAGCGGTGCCATCCACCAGGACAGTGGCGCGGTTCCTGGTTTCAAACACCTGCCGGTAGAGCTCCTGGGTATCCCGCATCAACTGGCGAAAATCCGGATCATACTGCCCCAAAAGCGGTGCCGACATCGCCCGGAGGACCCGTGGATCGGCATTGATGGGACCCGGCCCCATCAGGAGACGCGGGGGAGGATTGAATAAAGCCAGTCGGTTAGCCATGAAATGCTCCGGTGTTAACGGCTCACGGTTGCCGAAATATCCCCGTGCGGATTCGGCGCCGGGTAGAAGATGACCTGGTCGTTGGGAATCCCGAATCGGCCGAGATCGTACGGAAAATAGTGAAGATTCGGAAGCCGCAGGGAGATCTGGTCCACCTCGGGGACGCGTTCCAACGCCAACTCCGCCATCTGGTACAAGGTTTCCTGGACCGCCCGACTGTAGCGGTTGGCAAAGACCTCGATGAATGCCTCCCGCATCTTCGAAGCCACCGAGGGGTAGTCCGTTGCAGCCTCCCGGAAATGCCAGCTGGCGGTCAACCGGGTGGCCATGATCCGGTCGGTCGCTTCCGGCAGGGTGGTGAATTCGCATCGCGGGAAGCCGACGAATCCCGACCCGGTCGATTTAAGGATCTCCAGCTCTTGAAGGCCCCCCGTCACATCGGGCGGATGCGATCGCCGCGCCTGAATAACGGCGGTTCGAATCCCATCGCCGGTGGCTTGGAACGCGTGAGCATGGGGCAACCCATCCACCATCATCCGCCCCCAAGGCTTCTCCTCCAGCTGGAGTTGGACGGTTTGAAACTGCCCATACCGCGCCAAAAAATGGGCGGCGAGTTTCAGGCCAAAGGGTTCAATGCCCGATGAATCCAGGTGATCATGCGCCAGGGCGTAGATGGTGTTCTTGATGGTATCGGTGGGAACAGTGTTCGAATTATCGCCCGCGAGAAAAGCCCCCGAAAAGTCACCACTCACCAACGCCGAGACCGTGATCTCACGAACCGTCTGTCGATCACCGTCGCGGAACACCTTGAGAAGTCCCACCGCGGACTTGCCGTATTGACTGTGAAGTAGCTGCATGAGATGGGATGCCCGCGTGGAAACACATTTCGCTGGGTCAGACAAAAGGTCCGCAGAACAAGGAACCACTTCTCCCAGGAGACGCACCCTTGTCACGCTGAATCAGCTTCCGGTGGACGAATTTGTGGCACTGACCGGACCATTGTTTGAACATTCGCCCTGGATTGCCGAGACGGCGGCGGTTCACCGCCCCTTTTCAAGCGTCGAACAATGGTACCGGACGTTGCTGGAGGTGGTGGGTGGGTCCGCCGTCGAAAAGAAGCGGGCCCTCATTCGGGCGCACCCAGACCTCGCTGGAAAGCTGGCGATCTCAGGAGAACTGACCGAACAAAGCACTGCCGAGCAACGTTCGGCGCGGCTCGATCGCCTGTCACCCGAACAGTTTTCCCGAATGGGGGCATTGAACCAACAATACCAGCACCGTTTCGGTTTTCCCTTTGTCATCTGCGTACGGGATCACACCCAGGAGCAGATCTTTGGGGCGTTCGAACATCGATTGGCCCTGACTCCGGAGGAGGAAATGGAAACGGCGCTCGTTCAAATTGGACGAATTGCCTGGCATCGGCTCAACGACCTGATCCTCCCTGCGTGATTCCTAACGAGAGCCATCCCATGTCGAAGCCCTTCGGGAAATTGACCACCCATGTCCTGAACACCACCCACGGGCGACCGGCTGCCGGAGTGGAATTGACCCTCTGGCGTCAAAACGGCGACCAGTGGACGCAGGTCGCCACTGCGATCACCACCGCGGATGGCCGGACCGAAACCCCGTTGCTGGCGGGCGACGCCTTTCTTGCCGGCACCTACGAGCTGCGGTTCCAGATTGGTGACTATTTCCAGAGCCTCGGCGTTGACGCCGGCACGATCCCGTTCCTGGACGAGGTACCGCTCCGCTTCGGGGTATCTGACCCCGGTGCCAACTACCACGTCCCGCTCCTGGTCACGCCCTGGAGCTATTCGACCTACCGTGGAAGCTGAACCTCCACGCCCACCGCTTCACCCGGAGATCCTTTCGCGCATCCACTCCCGACTGGAGGAATTGGGAGCCATGAGCGAGGAACCGGGGAAATTGACCCGGCGGATCTTTTCGCCGGCGATGGATTCGGTTCATGAGCGGTTTCAACAATGGGCCAATGCCGCAGGATTGCACTTCAGCGTGGATGCCCTTCAGAACATGAAGATTCGCTGGCGGCCCCCAGAGAGGGCTCTCTCCGCCGCCCGGGAAACCGGTGGGCTTCTGGTCATCGGCTCGCACCTCGACACCGTGCGGAATGCCGGACGTTATGACGGGCCATTGGGTGTCGTCGCAGCCCTCGCCTGTGTCGAACAGCTTCAGGCCTGGGGCACATCGTTGCCCTTCGATCTCGAAGTGGTGGGGTTTTCTGATGAGGAAGGTCTCCGCTTCCAAACGGCCTATCTGGGAAGTTCCTTTTATGCAGGATTGTTTCGGTCCGAATGGCTCGCCTTGAGGGACGATTCCGGCCAGACCCTGGCTGAACTCCTGGAAAGCCGGGGAACCAACCCCCGGCAGCTGCTTTCCCGGCAAACGGCACCCGCAGGTGTCCTGGGATACCTGGAGCTTCACCTGGAACAGGGGCCGCAATTGGAGGAGCTGGGAATTCCCCTGGGCGTTGTCTCCGCGATCGCCGCCCAGACCCGCGCCCGCCTCCGGTTCGTGGGAAAGTCGGGGCACGCCGGAACCACGCCCATGTCCCTGCGGCAGGATGCCCTCTGCGCCGCAGCGGAGGCGATTTTGGAAATTGAGAGTCTTGCGCGAGCCAGCGACGGGCTTCGGGCGACAGTCGGTCAAATCCGGGCCGAACCCGGGGCAGGCAATGTCATTCCGGAGGTGGTGGAATTCAGCCTGGACATCCGCCATGAGCAGGACCATTGCCTGACCGAGGCGCTGGAGAAATTGAAGGACGCCATCGAACGTGATTGCAGGCTCCGCCGCATCACCGTTCATTGGGAAATCCTCCAGCAGGGAAAGTCCGTTCCCATGAGCCCCCCCTTGAGACGCACGCTTCAGCAGGCAGCCGAAGGGCAACAGGGCCCGACGCCGATGATCCCTAGCGGCGCTGGCCACGACGCTGCAATCATGGCCCGCCTCTGTCCGGTCGGCATGCTCTTCGTACGCTGCCGCGAGGGATTGAGCCATCATCCGGACGAATGGGTTTCACCGCAGGACATTGAAGTGGGCGTGACGGCGCTTCTGGATGCCATTCTTGCCGTCCGCAGTTCCCCGCCAGATAAGACCCATCCATGAGCCAGTTTGACTGCATCATTCGCTCCACCCGCATTGTGACCCCGGAGGGCCCGCAAGCCCTCGAGCTGGGAATGAATGACGGTGTCATTGTTGAACTCAGTGCCAGCATATCCGGGAGCGCCCGGGAGGAGCTTTCTTTCGATGGAGCCCTCCTCGTCCCTGGAATGATCGATGCCCACGTCCACTTCAACGAACCGGGACGAACCCATTGGGAGGGCTTCGCCACTGGCAGCGCCGCCGCCGCCGCCGGGGGCGTCACCACCGTCGTGGACATGCCCCTCAATTCGTCGCCCGCCACGGTGACGCCCGAGGCTTTCCGGGAAAAAGAGGCCTGTGCCGCCGCCCGCAGCATCGTCAAAACCCGGCTTTGGGGCGGACTCATTCCCGGACACCTCCACCAACTGGAACCACTCCACGCCTGTGGCGTGGTGGGGTTCAAGGCGTTCATGTCCAACAGCGGGATCGACGACTTTCCCCGGAGCGATGCTAAAACGCTGCGTGAGGGGATGCGCATCATCGCCCAACTTCCCGGCATGTGCCTGGCGGTGCATGCCGAGGACGAGGCGCTCACGGCACGACGGACTGCGGAAGCCATTCAACTCGGACAGACCGATGCCGCCTCCTTCGCAGCTTCTCGTCCGATGGAGGCCGAACTCCGGGCCATCCAGGAAGTGCTGGAACTCGCCGGCGAAACCGGGTGCCCCCTGCACCTGGTCCATGTGAGTTGCCCGGAGGGCGTTGCCCTGGCCGCGGACGCCCGTAAAAAGGGCATCGATGTGACGGTGGAAACGTGCCCGCACTACCTTCACCTGACGGTTGAGGACATGATTCGCCTGGGTGCCATCGCCAAATGCGCCCCACCACTCCGTAGTTCGCCGCAACGGGAACAGTTGTGGCAGTCCATCGCCCGCGGTGAGATCGACACCATCGGCTCGGATCATTCCCCCTGCCCGCCCGATCTCAAGGAGGGGCGTCCCTTCCTCGAGGCCTGGGGCGGCATTTCAGGCATCCAGCACGCGTTGCCGTTGACTTATTCCGGGGGATTGGACCGGGGAATTCCAGTGCAACGTCTGGCCGCCCTGCTGAGCACCAACCCCGGACGTCGATTCCACCTGGGACCTGATGCGGGCGCACTGCGCGTCGGCGCGCCGGCGGACCTGTGCCTCCTCATGCCCGGTTCCGGACAGGCCATCCTCAAATCCGACCTGAAGGATCGACATCAGCACTCTCCGTTTGTCGGGCAAATTCCGGCCTGGAAGGTCCGGCGCACCTGGGTGAATGGAAAAACGGTTTTCGCCGAATGATTGCCCCACCTCCCGGCTTCCGACATCCTTGCCCGAAATGTTTCCGACCTACCGACACATCCCCCCGACTCTCGGATCGTTATTGCTGGCCGTCAGCCTGAGCGCCGCCGACTTGAACTGGCCCGGTGAAACGATCGACCTCTGGCATGGCTTCAAGCGGCATCAATTCACCGTCGACGGCTGTGCCGCGTGGCTGGTGGAACCCAAGGAACCGCGCCCCGGGAATCCCTGGTCCTGGTGCATGGAGTTCCCCGATGCCTTCACAGAACGTTGCGCCGCCACGGGATTGCTGACCAACGGCTTTTGTCATGTGCATATCGTCGTCGGCAACACCTTTGGCAGTCCTCCCGCTCTCGGCCATTTTGATGCCTTTTACGCGAATCTCCGGTCCCATGGACTTGCCCCCAAGGCGGCCCTGATTGGTCTGAGCCGAGGCGGCCTGTATGCCTATCGCTGGGCCGCCCGGAATACCGATAAGGTCGCCGTGATCTATGGGGATGCGCCGGTCTGCGATTTCAAGAGCTGGCCGGGCGGACGCTACAAGGCACAAGGCAGTCCGGGAGACTGGACGGAACTTCAGAAACTGTATGGGTTCAAGAATGAGGCGGAAGGCCTCGCCTATACCGGAAATCCAATCGACATCCTGCGCCCCCTGGCCCTGGCCCACATTCCCTTGATTCATGTGGTCGGAGATGCCGACGACGTTGTTCCTTACGCAGAAAACACCGCCGTCGTTGAGCAACGCTATCATTCCCTGGGAGGTGAAATTCAGGTCATCCACAAGCCCGGAATCGGACATCATCCACATGGACTCGATGATCCGACACCGGTGGTCCAATTCATCGTTCAGCACGCAGGCACACCCCTTCCATGAGGATTTGCCCCGTACGCTTGAATCCGCTGCCCGCGGTGTGGATGGGAGTTGCCTCGACCGCCATACTGGCACTCGCGAACGAACCCCAGGTTGACCTCCACCTCGACGCCCCCCTCGACTATCAGGTCACTCAACGAATTTCGCGGGAGAGTGGCATGCTGCTGCTGGCGGGCACGGTCTCTACCGGCGGAGCCATGGACGGAGTTCAATTGGAGGCACGGGCGGTTCGTTGGACCACGGGCGAACCTCTGACCAGCGAATGGATCCCCATCGCCACAGATGCTCGCGTGCCACGCTTTCAATTTGAAATGAAACTGCCGGCCGGCGGATGGTACCGCATTGAGGCCCGTCTTCGTGGCGGCAATTCCACACGGGCGACCTCTCAGGTCGAACATGTGGGTATCGGAGAGGTATTTCTCGTGGCCGGACAATCCAACTCGGCAAATCACGGCGAAGAGCGGACGACTCCCGCCACCAACACCGTGGTTGGTTTCGACGGGGCTCGCTGGAAAATCGCCGCTGATCCGCAACCGGGTGCGAGTGGGGATGGCGGCAGTTTCCTTCCCACGTTGGGTGATGCCATCGCCCGGCATTTTCAGGTACCGGTGGGATTGCTGTCCACAGGTGCCGGCGGGACCAGCGTCCGGGAATGGCTGCCGTCCGGCGAGGAATTCGCCGCTCCACCCACCACGGGAGCCAACGCGATCACCGTGGGAACCCAACGCTGGGCAAGCACCGGAGAGTTGTACCAACGGATGGTCCAGCGAGGGAGGAGCCTGGGATCGACCGGCTTTCGAGCTGTTTTATGGCATCAGGGCGAGTCGGATAATCATCAACCCGAGGGACGGAATATCACGCCGCAGCAGTATCAGGATTATCTGCGCCTTTTGATCCGTCACAGCCGGACGGATTGGGGATGGAACGTCCCATGGTTTGTTGCCCAGGCCTCCTATCATACCCCCGAACAAACCGGTTCGCCGGAACTCCGGGCCGCCCAACAAGGATTGGCCGGAAGCGGATTTGTCCTTGCCGGTCCGAATACTGATGCCCTGGATGCCCCATTCCGGGAATCCAACGGGCACGGGGTTCATTTCAATCGCCGCGGGTTGACCCGGCACGGAGAGCTCTGGGCCGAGGCGATCATTCCGTGGCTGGAGGAACAACTCCGGTAGACCGTTGGTGCCCTCTCACGCGGTCCGCCCCCGCACCGGATCATTTGAGAGTGCGCCGCAGGCCGTCCACCCCCACCTCCAGTTCACGCGCCGCCTCCATCACCTCCACAGCCGTGTGGGCTCCCCCCGGCCAGAGAATCTCCAACCGGGCCGGATAGGGTGGTTGGGACATGACCAGCACGGACGCGTCCTGCGATTGAAATCCGCCGCCGGCCCGGACTTCCTGAACCCGTCCGACCCCGGCATCGGATTTCCATCTCAGCTGCGCGCCAATGGCATGGGGATTGTTGTGGGAGCCGAAAAGTCGGACCCGAATCCCGGGACGAGCTCGAAGATTGTGGAACAGACGGGGCGCAGCCGAATTCTGGCCTACCGCCAGATCGACCCTCCCATCTCCATCGTAGTCGCCCG